>NZ_JBSGZP010000095.1:0-15699 GCF_053611065.1 Streptomyces sp. NPDC054840 | reverse complement strand
CTCCAGGGTCGAGCCGACGCTCACGTCGTCCAGCAGACAGACCACGACCAGCGCGCTCGCGGCGACCGCGTCGGCCGCGCTCGCCGCGACGGCGGCCCCTTCGGCGGCCAGTGCCCCGGCCTTGGCGGGGGTGCGGTTCCAGACGGTCAGGGGATGCCCGGCGGCGAGCCAGGTGCGGGCGATGGCGGTGCCCATGTCGCCGAGGCCGAGGAGGGTGAGGGAGTGCTGCGCTGCGGTGTGGGTGTCGGTCATGACGTTTAGCCTGTCGGCAGGCGCCGGAGCGCTCAAGTACGCACTTTGGAGTGGGTGGTTACCCCAAGGTGAGCGAGCAGGTGGGGGAGGGTGCGCGATGGCGGTGACACGAAGGCCCGGTGCGGATCACTGCGGGATCGCCGCGGCGATGTCCGTGATCGACGGAAAGTGGAAAGTGTCGCTCCTGTGGGAGCTGGATCAGCGCCCGCGCCGGTTCGGTGAACTGCGCAGGCTCGTCCCCGGTGTCTCCGAGAAGGTGCTCGCCGCCCAGCTGCGCGAGCTGGAGAGCGACGGCATCGTGCACCGCGAGGTGTACGAGGAGGTCCCACCGCGCGTCGAGTACTCCCTGACCCCCCTGGGCCAGGACCTGAACGCGGCCCTGGAGCCCCTGGGGAGGTGGGGCAGCAAGCACCTGCTGCCCGACACCGCGTGAGGCCCCAGGCCGTCTCTTCCGGATCGTGCCGGGCGGGCCGGGCCCGGCAGGATCCGGAGAGACGGCTCAGGCGCGCGGCTCCACCCACAGCGCCTCGCCGACGGCGCACAGGTCGCCGTCGGCCGTGGCCAGGGCCGTGCCCACGGTGTACTTGCGGCCCGAGGACGACAGCATCCAGGCGTACGAGACGAGCCCCTCGCCCACCGGCACCGGCCGCAGCAGCCGCGCGCCGAGCGCGGCGGTGACCGCCCCGGCCCGGCGGCCGTCGAGCAGCCGCCCGGCCGCGTTCCCGGGGCAGTCCAGCGCGCCCCACACCAGCTCGGGCGGCAGCAGCCCGTCGGAGCCCCCGAGTTCGGGCGCGGGCGTCCAGGCGGCGGCGACCAGCTCGCGGCCCGGCACCGTACCGCAGTGCAGGCGCAGCCCGGTGGCGGGCGTCCGCTCCAGGCCGCAGCCGAAGCAGTCGGCCTGACCGTCCGGCGGGTCCGCCCGGAAGGCCTCCGCCGCCGCCACCGCCTGGCCCCAGGAGGGGGTTTCGGGGCAGTGCGCGGCGGGCGTCCCGACCGGGGTGGCCACGGCCAGCAGCAGCTCGCCGTCCGTCAGCTCGCAGCCGCCGTCCGCGGTCGTGGCGAGCCGTACCGGTGCCCCGGTCGGCACGGGCCGCCGGAAGTCCACCCGTATGTCCTTCGCGGCGGCCCGGGCGGCCAGTACGCCCGCCACGTAGCCGCCGAAGGCCACCCCCGGATATCCGTGGAGGCGTTCCGGAACCGTGATCGTCTCGAAGTCGCTCATGGCGCCCACCTCATCACACCGCGGCCGTCGCGACCGAGGCCGTCACCACCGAGGGCGTGCGGTCGTCCGCCTCCGCCAGCAGGGCGCCGCCGGGGGCCCACACGGCCGAGCGGCCGCAGCCGGTCCACCGGCCGGCCGGGCCGACGTGGTTGGCGAGGACCACGTACAGGCCGTGCTCCCGCGCGATCCCGGGGTACACGGTGGCGCGCTCCTGGATCCCCTCGCCCGTCCCGTACAGGGAGCTCGCCAGGTGCACCCGGCAGCCGTCGGCCGCGCCCCGGCCGGGCAGTTCGGGGAAGTGGTTGTCGAAGCAGATGCCCAGGGAGAAGCGGATCCCGCCGAGCTCGAAGCGCCCGTCACCCTCGCCGCGCCCGAAGACCTCCCGCTCGTGCTGGTACAGGTGCTGCTTCACGTACGTCGTCACGTGCGCGCCGTCCGCGTCGTGGACCAGTGTCGCGAGGACGGGGCGCGGACCGCCGGCGGGCAGGGCGACGTTCACCGCGGTGGCGATCCCGGCAGAGCGCAGCGGATCCAGCCGGGGGTCGTCGGCGGCCGTCCACAGGCCCGGGTCGGCGGCCAGCGCGGCGAGCTCGTAACCGGTGAGCCCGAGCTCGGGGAACACCACCAGTTCGGCGCCCTGTTCGCGGGCCGCGCCGGCGAGGTCCGCGGCCCGCGCGACGTTGGCCCGGACATCGGCGGGGGCGCAGGTCAGCTGTGCCGCGGCTATCTTCACGAGGTCAGGATGCCAGCCCGGCGGCGCGGTCGTCCGTACCTTCGCCGGCGGCTCCCGCTTCCCGGTGGCCCTGGCGGCGAAGGACGTGGCCCTGGCCACCGCGCACGCCCCGCTGCCCGGCCTGGGCGCGGCTCGTGCCGCCTCGCGGGCCGCCCGGAACTCGCGGCCCGGGACCTCTGCGCGCTCCGGCCGGCTGATCGGCAAGACGTGACCTACCCCGCGTCCGGACCCCGCAGCAGGGTCAGGAAGGAGCGGAAGGCGGCGGGCATGTCCACCGATTCGGGGGCCAGCAGCCACTGGTACTGGAGGCCGTCCATGACCGCCGTCAGCAGCGGGGCCACCTGCTCGGGGGTGAGGCCGGAGGGGAGCCTGTCGCCGAACTCGGCGCGCAGCACCGCCGCCATCTCCGAGCGGACCTGGGCGTAGCGCTCGGTGAAGAACTCCCGGGCCGGGTGTCCGTCGGTGACGCTCTCGCCCAGCAGCGCCGAGAAGGTCTGCACGATGCCCGGGCGCATGGCGTTGTACTCGACCAGCGAGTCCAGCAGGTCGAGGCGCCAGGTGTCGGCCCCGGAGCGCGAGCCGCCGCCCGTGTCCCAGCGGTCGCGTTCCTCCAGCACCGCGACCAGCAGGGCCTCCTTGGTCGGGAAGTGGTGCAACAGGCCCTGCTGGGTCAGGCCCACGCGTTCGGCGACGGTGGCCAGGGACGCGCCCCGGTAGCCGCGCTCCGCGATGACCTCGACGGCCGCGCGGACGATCTCCCCGCGGCGCTCCTCGCTCCTCGCCCTGACCATCGGCCCGACACCCTTCCCGTTCACGCGCTGCGCCCTGCCCGTAGGACCGTACGGGATCCGAATATCACGAACACATCACGAATCCTACCGTTCAACAGGTATCAGGTCCACGATGGGGGGCACCGCACCCCGCACCCACCGCACCGCACTCAACGAGGAGGCACGGCCGTGACCGATGCCGATCAGGTCCGCGATCGGGTCCGCGATCAGGTCCGCGACGACGCCGTCGAGGCGGCGCTGGGCAAACTGGACCTCGACACCAAGGCCCGGCTGCTGGCCGGCCAGGACATGTGGTCCCTGCCCGGCGTCCCCGCGATCGGGCTGGAGTCCCTGGTCTTCTCCGACGGGCCCGTCGGGGTCCGCGGCGTCCGCTGGACCGCCGACGACCCGTCCGTCGCCCTGCCGTCCCCGACCGCGCTCGCCGCCGCCTGGGACCCCGAGCTCGCCCGCCGCGCCGGCCGGCTCCTCGCCCAGGAGGCCCGCCGCAAGGGCGTGCACGTCCTCCTCGCGCCCACCGTCAACCTGCACCGCTCCCCCCTCGGCGGCCGGCACTTCGAGTGCTACTCCGAGGACCCGTACCTCACCGGCGCCGTCGGAGCGGGCTATGTGAACGGCGTCCAGGACGGCGGGGTCGGCACCACCGTCAAGCACTTCGTCGGCAACGACGCCGAGACCGACCGGTTCACCGTCGACAGCGTCATCGCCCCGCGCCCGCTGCGCGAGCTGTACCTGGCGCCCTTCGAGGCCATCGTCGCCAACGCCCACCCCTGGGGCATCATGACCGCCTACAACCGGGTCAACGGCACGACCATGACCGAGCACCGGTACCTGGTGAACGAGGTGCTGCGCGCCGAATGGGGCTTCGACGGCTGCAACGTCTCCGACTGGATGGCCGCCCGCTCCACCACCGGCGCCGTCCTGGGCGGCATGGACGTGGCCATGCCCGGCCCCACCACCGTCTACGGCCCCGCCCTCGCCGAGGCCGTCCGCGCCGGCGAGGTCCCCGAGCCCGCCGTGGACGAGGCCGTGCGCAACGTCCTGCGCCTCGCCGCCCGCGTCGGCGTCCTGGAGGGTGCCCCCGCCGTCGTGGAGGGCGCTCCGGCCCCGATCGACGGCCAGGCGCTGGCCCGCGAACTCGCCGCCCGAGGCTTCGTCCTGGTCCGCAACGAGGGGGCGCTGCCGCTCGACGCGGCCGCCGGCGGAACGGTCGCCCTCTCGGGCGCGGCCGCCCGCGACGCCCGCGTCCTCGGCGGCGGCAGCGCCACCGTCTTCCCCGAACGGCTGATCGCCCCGCTCGACGGCCTCACCGCCGCCCTCCCCGAGGGCGCACTGACCTACAGCGTCGGCGCCGACCCCTCCGACGAGCTCACCCCCGCCGGTCAGGGATTCGAGCTGCACGCCGTCTGCCGCGACGCTTCCGGGACCGTCCTCGGCGAAGGCGGCCTGCCCTCCGGTCAGGTCCAGTGGATCGGCGACGACCTGCCCGCGGGGGTCACGTACGAGACCATGGCGAGCGTCGAGGTCCGCGGTACGTTCGTGCCGCGCGAGAGCGGCGAGCACGCCTTCGGCACCCGCGGACTCGGCGCCTTCGCCCTGGCCGTCGGTGGCGAGGCCCTGTGGAGCGGCGTCCAGGAGATGGGCGACGAGGCCGACCCCTTCGAGGCCTTCTTCGGAGCCCCCGCCGAGCGGGCCCGCCTCACCCTCGCCGAGGGCGAGCCCGTCGAGGTGTCCCTGACCTTCCAGGTCCCCGACATGTCCACACTGCCGCTCAGGGCGATCATGTTCTCGCTGCTCCACCTCGCCCCCCGGCGCGACGCCGACGAGCTGATCGCCGAGGCCGTGGCCGCCGCGCGCGAGGCCGACACCGCGGTCGTGGTCGTCGCCACCACCGAGCGCGTGGAGTCCGAGGGTTTCGACCGCCGGGACCTCACCCTCCCGGGCCGCCAGGACGACCTGGTGCGCGCCGTCGCCGCGGTCAACCCGAACACGGTGGTCGTCGTCAACGCGGGCTCGCCGGTGGAACTCCCGTGGCGCGAGGACGTGGCCGCCGTCCTGCTGACCTGGTTCCCCGGGCAGGAGGGCGGGGCCGCCCTGGCCGACGTACTCCTCGGCGACGCGGAGCCGGGCGGGCGGCTGCCCACCACCTGGCCCGCGCGGTTCGCGGACGCGCCCGTCACCGAGGTCGTCCCGACCGGCGGACGACTGGAGTACGGCGAGGGGCTCTTCATCGGCTACCGGGCGTACGAGAAGCACGGCGTGACACCCGCCTACCCCTTCGGGCACGGACTCGGCTACACCGACTGGACGTACGACTCCCTGGAGGTCACCGCCGACACGGTGCGGGTCCGCCTCACCAACACCGGCCCCCGCCCCGGCCGCGAGGTCGTCCAGGTCTACCTGGCGCCCCGGCGGGACGGTGTGGAGCGCCCGGCGAGCTGGCTGGCCGCCTTCGCGGGCGTAGCGGCGGGTGCCGGCGAGAGTGTCGAGACCGAGATCGCCCTGCCCACCCGGGCCTTCGAGATCTGGGACGAGGAGACCCGCGGCTGGCGGCGGATCGGCGGCACCTACGAGGTCCGCGCGAGCCACTCGCACGGTGACACCCGGCTGACGGCGACGCTCGACATCACGTGACACGCCGTATGGCCGGAAAACACCCCTGAGGGCCGGTCCGGGGGCGGGTCCTGACACCCTCCCCAGCTACCGCTGGGAGGTTCCCCGCCGGACCCTCCGCACGCCGGGGCGTCAACGCGGCGGTTCGGCCGCCGTCACCTGGCGGTGCGCCAGTTCCGCGAGCCGCGCCTGCCCGTCCTTGCCCGGATGGAACCAGTCCCAGCGGCTCAACTGATCCGCCGCGAAGGGGTACTGGAACACCGCTCCGCCGTCGTAGCGGCACAGCGCGTCCTTCGCGCAGACCTCGCGCAGCACCTCGTTGTACTCCACCACCCGCGCCCGCACCTCCCCGCGCCGGGCCGTCGCTCCCGTGGCCGCCGACAGCGGATCGGCGAGCATGGACTGACAGATGCCCAGCTTCCAGATCTGCCGCACCATCGGCAGGTCCTTGCCCTGCTCCCACAGCCGCTGCAGGTCCGGCACGCTGGAGACGTACACCTGGGAGGCGGGGGAGGCGGCCCGCAGGTCCGCGATCGCCTTCTCGAATCCGGACCGGAACTCCGCCACCGGGGTCATCGACGAAGCCGTGGGCCGGCAGGCGTCGTTCGAGCCCACCATGACCGTGACCAGGTCGGGCTTGTGCGCGGCGGCCGCGGCCAGCTGGGCCGGCAGGTCCGCCATGCGCGAGCCGGTCACCGCGTAGTTCCAGCTCCGTGCGGGCGCCTCGGCGTCCCCGAGCAGCCGGGCGGCGAGGGAGCGGACCGCCGGGTCGTTCCCGGTCGCCCAGGAGACCTCCGGGCAGTCGGCCAGCACCGAACAGGCGTCGAACCCCCGTGTGATGGAGTCGCCGACGGCGGCGATCGAGGTGGGTGCCGTGTTCCAGCGCGGTGCGCTCTGCGCCCCGCGTTCGCCGCCCTGCCCGCCCGACCCGCCCGAGCTGCACCCGGTGGCCGCCCCGGCCAGCAGGGCGACCGCCGCGCCCGCGCCCGCGAGCGTCCGGCGCGCGCGGCGGCGCGGAACGGTGGTGCGCATGGGAAGGGCCCCTCTTTGTCGTCCCCTCATCCTTCGGGGGGTCCTGCTGAGTGAAAGCTCTGTGTTTACGGGTCTTGGAGCGACCGTACGTCACACCTTGACCCCCGGCGCACGGTAGCTTTTTCCCGTGGCGTTTCGGCCGCAGGTCCCGTAGCGCAATGTCAAATAATTTCCGTTACATTACATCACGTCACATACTGTCCGTTTTCTGGAGTTTATTCCCGACCTCGTCCCACCCTGGAGGTCCCGGTGACGACACGTGGAGTTCTGTACGTGCATTCCGCACCGCGCGCGCTCTGCCCGCATGTGGAATGGGCTGTTGCGGGCGTGCTCGGGGTGCGGGTGAACCTCGACTGGATCAGACAGCCCGCCTCCCCGAGTACCTGGAGAGCCGAGTTCTCCTGGCATGCCGAAGCGGGCACCGCCTCGAAACTCGCCTCCGCGCTGCGCGGCTGGCACCTGCTGCGCTTCGAGGTGACCGCGGAACCCTGCCCGACCGCCGAGGGCGAGCGCTACAGCTCCACCCCGGAACTCGGCATCTTCCACGCCGTCACCGGTATGCACGGCGACATCCTGATCCCGGAGGACCGGCTGCGCGCCGCCCTCGCCCGGTCCGCACGCGGCGAGACCGACCTGGAGGCGGAGATCGCCAAGCTGCTCGGCAAGCCGTGGGACGACGAGCTGGAGCCCTTCCGCTACGCGGGCGAGGGCGCCCCGGTCCGCTGGCTCCACCAGGTGGTCTGAGCTCGCGGCGGATACGCGCAAGGCCCACCCGGATTCACCGGGTGGGCCCTTCGCGTGGCTCGGACCTACTAGACCGTGCGGAATGCCAGGGTCACGTTGTGGCCGCCGAAGCCGAAGGAGTTGTTGATCGCGGAGATCGGGCCGTCGGCCGGCAGCTTGCGCGGCTCGCCGACGACGATGTCCGCGTCGATGTCCTCATCGAGCTCGTCGACGTTGATCGTCGGCGGGGCCAGCCGGTTGTACAGCGCCAGCACGGTCGCGACGGTCTCGATACCGCCCGCGCCGCCCAGCAGATGACCCGTCATCGACTTGGTCGCGGAGATCGCGATGTGGTCGAGGTCGTCGCCCAGCACCTTGCGCAGGGCCTTCAGCTCCGCCGTGTCACCCTGCGGGGTCGACGTGGCGTGCGCGTTCAGGTGGACCAGCTCGGCCGGGTCGAGACCCGTGTTGTCGAGCAGGTTCTGCACCGCGGCCGCGACACCGCGGCCGGTGGGCTCCGGCTGCGCGATGTGGTGGCTGTCCGCGGACAGGCCCTGGCCCAGTACCTCGCAGTAGACCCGGGCACCGCGCGCGGCGGCGTGCTCGGCGGACTCCAGGACGACGACGCCCGCGCCCTCGCCCAGTACGAAGCCGTCACGGGCCTTGTCGTACGGACGGGAGGCCTGCTCGGGGTTCTCGTTGTTCTTGGACATCGCCATCATGTTGGCGAACGCGGCGATCGGCAGCGGGTGGATCGCCGCCTCGGTGCCGCCCGCGACGACCACGTCGGCGCGGCCGGTGCGGATCATCTCGACGGCGTAGCCGATGGCCTCGGCGCCGGACGCGCAGGCGCTGACCGGAGTGTGCACGCCCGCCTGGGCGTTGACCTCCAGGCCGACGTTGGCCGACGGGCCGTTCGGCATGAGCATGGGGACGGTGTGCGGGGAGACCCGGCGCACGCCCTTGTCCTTCAGGACGTCGTACTGGTCGAGCAGGGTGGTGACACCGCCGATGCCGGAGGCGATCACGGTGCCCAGACGCTCGGGCGCGATGAAGGCGCCCTCTTCCGTCTCTTCGCCGGCCGGGGTGGTGTAGCCGGCGTCGGCCCACGCCTCACGTGCCGCGATGACGGCGAACTGCGCCGAGCGGTCCAGCTTGCGGGCCAGCGGCCGGGGCAGGACCTCACTCGGGTCCACGGCGGCCCGAGCGGCGATGCGTACCGGGAGTTCGGCGAAGCGCTCGCCCTCCAGGGGCTTGACGCCGGAACGGCCGGCAAGCAGACCTTCCCAGGTCGAAGCGCTGTCGCCACCCAGCGGAGTGGTTGCGCCGATACCGGTGACGACCACGGTGCGATTGGTCGGGCTCACAGGAATTCTTTCTCCACGTCTCAGGGGGTGCTGAATTGTCACGGCGCCACCGCCAGGTGGCGACAAACGCTCGTCAGGCTCAGGCCTGGTGCTTCAGGATGTAGTCAGCGGCGTCGCCGACCGTCTTGAGGTTCTTGACGTCCTCGTCCGGGATCTTGACGTCGAAGCGCTCTTCGGCGGCGACGACGACCTCGACCATGGACAGCGAGTCGACGTCCAGGTCGTCCGTGAAGGACTTGCCGAACTCGACGTCCTCGACGGGGATGCCGGCGATCTCGTTGACGATGTCCGCGAGACCGGCGACGATCTCGTCCTGCGTGGCGGCCATGTGGCGCTCCTTCTCTAGCTAACTGGGGTGGAACAGGGTGGGATGTGGATCCCGGCCCTAGGGGAGGGTAACGACCGTCGCGGCGTAGACGAGTCCCGCCCCGAAGCCGATGACGAGCGCGGTGTCGCCGCTCTTCGCCGCTCCGGTCGCCAGGAGCCGCTCCATAGCGAGCGGAATCGAGGCGGCCGAGGTGTTGCCGGTGGTCTCCACGTCACGGGCGACCGTGACGTGCTCCGGCAGCTTCAGAGTCTTCACCATCGAGTCGATGATCCGCATGTTCGCCTGGTGCGGAATGAAGACGTCCAGGTCGTCCGGGGTGATCCCGGCGGCGTCGAGCGCCTGCTGGGCCACCTTGGCCATCTCGAAGACGGCCCAGCGGAAGACCGCCTGACCCTCCTGGGTGATGGCCGGGAACTTCTCGCCGCCGTCCTTGCCGAGGTACTCGTCCCACGGCACGGTCTGCTTGATCGTCTCGGACTTGTCGCCCTCCGAACCCCACACCGTGGGGCCGATGGCCGGCTCGTCCGAGGGACCGACGATCACGGCGCCGGCACCGTCACCGAACAGGAAGGCCGTCGCGCGGTCCTCCAGGTCGGTCAGGTCCGAGAGCCGCTCCACGCCGATGACGAGGACGTACTCGGCGGAGCCTTCCACCACCAGACCCTTGGCCAGGGTCAGGCCGTAGCCGAAACCGGCACAGCCCGCGGAGATGTCGAAGGCCGCGGGCTTGCCCGCGCCGATCCGGTGCGCGATCTCGGTCGCGACGGCCGGGGTCTGCTTGAAGTGCGAGACCGTCGAGACGATCACGGCACCGATCTGCTCCGGGGCGACGCCGGCGTCGGCCAGCGCCTTCCCCGAGGCCTCCACCGACATCGCGGCGACGGTCTCCTGCGGCGAGGCCCAGTGCCGGGTCGCGATGCCGGAGCGGGAACGGATCCACTCGTCGGACGAGTCGATGGTCTCGAGGATGACCTCGTTGGGCACCACACGCGTCGGGCGGTAGCCGCCGACACCGAGGATGCGGGCGTAAGGGGAGCCCTTGGCCGGCTTGATCTTGGACATGCTGTGTGGGCTCCTACTCTCAGGCCGTCAGTTCGGCGATGAGCGCCGCGGCCTTGTCGAGGTCGTCCGGGGTCTTCAGACCCACGCTCGGTACGCCCTTCAGCGCGCGCTTGGCCAGACCCGTCAGGGTGCCACCGGGGCAGAGCTCGATGATTCCCGTGACGCCCAGCTCGGCGAACGTCTCCATGCACAGGTCCCAGCGGACCGGATTGGCGACCTGACCGACCAGGCGGGCGACGACGTCGGCGCCCGTGGTGACGACAAGGCCGTCCTTGTTGGAGACGTACTTCAGCGCCGGGTCCGCCGGGGTGAGGGCCTCGGCGGCCTTCTCCAGCGTGGCGACCGCGGGGGCCATGTGGTGCGTGTGGAAGGCGCCCGCGACCTTGAGGGCGACGACCTTCATGGAGCCTTCGGGCTTGTCGGCCTCAAGAGCGGCGATCTGCTCCATCGTGCCGGCGGCCACGATCTGTCCCGCGCCGTTGATGTTGGCGGGCGTCAGACCCAGCTTCTCCAGATGTGCGACGACCACGTCACGGTCGCCGCCGAGGACCGCGGCCATGCCGGTCTCGGTGACGGCGGCGGCCTCGGCCATGCCCAGACCGCGGGTCCGGACGAACGACAGCGCGTCGGCCTCGGACAGCACGCCGGCGTAGGCGGCGGCGGTGATCTCGCCGACGCTGTGGCCGGCGACGGCGCCGAAGACGGCCGGGGAACCGAGCGCGGACGCGGACAGCAGACCCGCGGCCACCAGCAGGGGCTGGGCCACCGCCGTGTCGCGGATCGCGTCGGCGTCCGCGGTCGTGCCGTAGTGGGCAAGGTCCAGCCCGATGGCGTCCGACCACTCGGCGACGCGGTCAGCGGCGCCGGGAAGTTCGAGCCAGGGAGTCAAGAAGCCGGGCGTCTGAGCGCCTTGGCCGGGAGCGACGAGTACGAGCACCCTCACACTCTCTCTTGTGGATGGTCCCTGCCGCCCGTGGGGACAGGGACGAAGAACCGTCGGGGTAATTGTTGATGTCCGACAAAAGTCTAGGACTGGGGGTCGCCGTCGGCCAGACGCCCCAGAATCAGGGCGATTCGCAGCGTGAACGCCGAGCGGACATCAGAAGGAGACCATCCGGTGACGTCGGTCACACGTCGCAGCCGGTAGCGCACCGTGTTGGGATGCACGAACAGCATGCGCGCCGCCCCTTCCAGGCTGCTCGCCTGTTCCAGGTAGACGCTCAGGGTCTCCAGCAGTGCGGACCCCGCCTCCTCCAGTGGTCTGTAGATCTCCTCCACCAGCTGATCCCTGGCGGCGGGATCGGAGGCGATGGCCCGTTCCGGCAGGAGATCGTCCGCCAGGACCGGCCGAGGGGCATCCTGCCAGGCCGTGCACGCTTTCAGCCCGGCCGCCGCGGCCTGCGCCGACTTTGTCGCGTTCAGCAGGTCGGACACCACCGGTCCGGCGACCACCGGACCCGCCGCGAACGGTCCGATCAGCGACTTCGCCACCTGGATCGGGTTGTCGCTGCCGCCCGCGATGACGACCAGCCGGTCCCCGAGCACACCCGTGAGGACCTGGAGCTTGTGGTGACGGGCCGCGCGCCGGATCGCCTCGACCGTCAGCTCGCTGTCGCCCTCCGGCGCGGTGCCGAGCACCACGCACACGTGCTCGGGGGAGTTCCAGCCCAGCGCCGCCGCCCGGGACAGCGCACCCTCGTCCGCCTCGCCGGACAGCACCGCGTTGACGACGAGGGACTCCAGCCGGGCGTCCCACGCCCCGCGGGCCTCCGCGGCCTGCGCGTACACCTGGGCGGTCGCGAAGGCGATCTCCCGGGCGTACACCAGCAGTGCCTCGCGCAGGATCGACTCGTCGCCCGGGGCCGCCACCTCCTCGATCGCGGCCTCCATGACCTCGATCGTGGTGCGGACCATCTCGACGGTCTGGCGCAGGGTGATCGCCCGGGTCAGCTCGCGCGGAGCCGTCCCGAACACATCGGTGGAGATGGCCTGCGGGGTCTCCGGGTGCCTGAACCACTCCGTGAACGCGGCGATACCGGCCTGGGCGACCAGGCCGATCCAGGACCGGTTCTCGGGCGGCATGGCCCGGTACCACGGCAGGGTCTCGTCCATGCGCGCGATCGCGTTGGCGGCCAGCCGGCCCGCGGACTTCTCCAGTCGGCGGAGCGTCGCGGTGTGCGGATGGGCGGGAGCGGGATGCGCGGCATGTGGGGCGGGCGAATGCTCACGTTCGGGTTGGGACACGTGACAAGACTGCCTTATCGGGACGGGTGCGCGGAGTCCGGTCCCGCCCGCGGCCCGCGCCCCGGCCCCCGGCGGGGTCTACCGTGGCGTCCATGATTGATGTTCGCCCCGGCGCCGACCGGTACGAGGGCGGGGACCCGGCCTCCGGGATCACCACCCGGCACGCCTTCTCCTTCGGCGCCTTCTACGACCCGGACAACCTGCGCTTCGGCCCGGTCCTCGCCTGCAACGAGGAGACCCTCGCACCGGGCGCCGGCTTCGACGAGCACCCGCACAGCCACACCGAGATCGTGACCTGGGTGATCGAGGGCGAACTCACCCACCAGGACAGCACCGGCGAGAAGAGCGTGGTGCGGCCCGGGGACGTACAGCGGCTGAGCGCCGGATCCGGGGCGCGGCACGTGGAGCGCAACGACGGCACCGGGCGGCTGCGCTTCGTGCAGATGTGGCTCGCGCCCCTCACCGCGGGCGGCGAGCCCTCGTACGGGGTCGTCCGGGAGGTGGCCGACGCCGCGCCCTACGAGGTCCTCGCGGCCGGCGCCGTACTGCACGTCCGGCGGCCCGGCGCGGGCGAGCGCGTCGCCGTACCCGCGGCGGACCGGGTGTACCTGCACGTGGTGCGCGGGGACCTGCGCCTGGACGGGGCCGAGCTGGGCCCCGGGGATGCGGTACGCATCACCGCCGAACGGGACCTGGAGGTCGTCGCCGGGTCCCCGGGGGAGCTGCTGATCTGGGAGTTCCCCGACCCGCCGGCTCCGAGTGCCTAGTGCCGTGACCCGGTGAACCTTTCCCGTCACAGCACTAGCGGGAGCGGAGCTCGGCCAGTACCGCGTCGGTGAAGGGGGTCCAGGCCTCTGCCGCCCACGGACCGAAGGCGCGGTCGGTCAGCGCCACGCACGCGGCGCGCGCGTCCGGGTCCACCCACAGGAAGGTGCCGGCCTGGCCGAAGTGGCCGAAGGTGCGCGGCGAGGAGGAAACACCCGTCCAGTGCGGGGACTTGTGGTCGCGGATCTCCAGGCCGAGGCCCCAGTCGTTGGGGGACTGGTGTCCGTAGCCCGGCAGGACGCCCTTGAGCCCGGGGTGGACGACGGAGGTGGCCTCGGCGACCGTACGGACGTCCAGCAGCCGCGGCGCCTGCAGTTCGGCGGCGAACCGCACCAGGTCGGCGACGGTGGAGACGCCGTCCTTGGCGGGGGAGCCCTCCAGGGTGGTCCGCGTCATGCCCAGCGGCTCGAAGACCGCCTGGTGCAGGTACTCCGCGAAGGGGATGCCGGTGGCCTTGGCGATGTGGTCGCCGAGCTCCTCGAAACCGGCGTTCGAGTACAGCCGGCGCTGCCCGGCCGGGGCGGACACCCGGTGCTCGTCGAAGGCCAGGCCACTGGTGTGCGCGAGCAGGTGACGGACCGTCGACCCCTCGGGCCCGGCCGGCTCGTCCAGCTCGATCGCCCCCTCCTCGTACGCGACGAGGGCGGCGTACGCGGTGAGCGGCTTGGTGACCGAGGCCAGGGCGAACCGGTGGTCGAGGGGCCCGTGGGAGCCCGCCAGGCTCCCGTCGGCCCGTACGACGGCCGCCGCGGCGGTCGGCACCGGCCAGGTCTCGATGATCCGCAGGCTTTCCATGCCGTTCCCGGCCTCCACGCTGTCCATGCCGCCGAGCCTACTTGCTTGGAGTGCACTCAAGGGTTTTAGCGTGTGGTCATGAGCCAGAGCCTGACGCAGACGCGGTACACGATCAGCGAGGTCGAGGCCCGGACCGGTCTGACCCAGCACACCCTGCGCTGGTACGAGCGGATCGGCCTGATGCCGCACGTGGACCGCTCCCACTCGGGGCAGCGGCGCTTCACCGACAAGGACCTCGACTGGCTGGCCTTCGTGGGCAAGCTGCGGGCGACGGGGATGTCGGTGGCGGACATGGTGCGGTACGCCGAACTGGTCCGCGAGGGCGGGCACACCATGGACGAACGCCGGGAGCTGCTGGAACGCACGCGCCGCGAGGTGCGCTCGCGCATCACGGAGCTCACGGACGCGCTCGCCGTACTGGATTACAAGATCGATATGTACGCCATGAAAACGGTCTCGGGGAAGGCACAGCAATGACGGAGCACGGCACCACCCTCGAACAGGTCGAGCTCGGCAAGGGCGGCCCGCTGGTCGGCGTCCAGGGCCTCGGCTGCATGGGCATGAGCGAGTTCTACGGCGACACCGACGAGACGGCGGCCCGGGAGACCCTGGACGCGGCGCTGGCCGCCGGGGTCACCCTCTTCGACACCGCCGACGTCTACGGGCGGGGGCGCAACGAAGAGTTCCTGGCACCCTTCGTGGCCGCGCACCGGGACGAGATCACGCTGGCGACGAAGTTCGCGATAGAGCGCACCGACGACCCGCACCACCGGGGCGTCCGCAACGACCGCGCCTACATCCGCGCGGCCGTGGAGGCCAGCCTGCGCCGGCTCGGCGTGGACGTCATCGACCTGTACTACATGCACCGGCGCGACCCGGCCGTGCCCTTCGCCGAGTCGGTCGGCGCCATGGCGGAGCTGGTGAGCGAGGGCAAGGTGCGCCACCTCGGCCTCAGCGAGGTCACCGGAGCGGAGCTGCGCGAGGCGTACGCCGTGCACCCGATCGCGGCGCTCCAGTCGGAGTGGTCGCTCTTCAGCCGGGACGTGGAGCGCAGCGCGGTGGGTGCGGCGGCGGAGCTGGGCGTGGCCCTCGCGGCGTACTCCCCGCTCGGCCGGGGCTTCCTGACCGGGTCCTTCGCCGACGCGTCCGCGGAGCTGTCGCAGGACGACTTCCGGCGCCACCAGCCGCGGTTCAACGGCGCCAACGCGAAGGCCAACGCGGAGCTGCTGGTCCCGGTCCGGGAGATCGCCGCGCAGCGCGGCGTGACCCCGGCGCAGGTCGCCCTGGCCTGGGTGCAGCAGCGGGCGGAGGTGCACGGGCTGACCGTGGTCCCGATCCCCGGCACCCGCAGGCCCGGACGGCTGCGCGAGAACACCGGGGCGACCCGGATCACCCTCACGCAGGCCGAGCTGGACCTGCTGGAGCCGATCGCCGCGCAGGTGGCGGGGGACCGTTACCCGGACATGAGCCTCACCTCGGCGGCACGGGAGGTCTGAGCCGCCGGGCCCCGCTCAGAGCGACTCGGCGGCGAACCGGTCCCGCAGCGCCGCGTACTCCGCGTCCGTGAGCAGCCCCGCCGTGTGCAGCTCGCTCAGGTGGCGCAGCCGGTCGTCGCCGGAGCGGGCCCGCGGCACGGTGGCGACCGGGGTACGGGCGCGCAGGGCGGCCAGCACGGCCGCGGCGAACGGCAGCGACTCGTGCACCGCCCCGTAGCC
>NZ_JBSGZP010000094.1:0-15880 GCF_053611065.1 Streptomyces sp. NPDC054840 | reverse complement strand
GTTCGAGAGCTACCTGCCGGCGATTCCCCCGACGCCCCACGGGCCGGACTGCGGCTCCGGTGCGCACGGCTCCCCCACGCCCTGGGAGCTGGGCGAGGACGGCGGCCCCGCCCGGGTCGGCCCGGTGGAGGCGGAGGCTCTGCGCCGGCAGACCGCCGAGGCCGTACGGGCCCACCGCCGCACCCGGGGCCGGGTCCCCGACGGCTGGGCCCGGTGGGCCGAGGAACTCCTGGAGCCTTCCGTCGACTGGCGCCAGGCTCTCGCGGGTGCGGTCCGCGAGGCGGCCGCCTGGGCGGCCGGTGCGGTGGACTACACGTACCGCCGCCCCTCGCGCCGTACGCCCGCGCTCGGGGGCCGGGTGGTGCTGCCCAGTCTGCGCAGGCCGCTGCCGCGGGTGGCCATCGTCATCGACACCTCGGGATCGATGGGTACGGACGACCTCGCGGCCGCCCTCGCCGAAGTCACCGGCGTCCTGCGGGAGGTGGGCGTCGGCGGCAACCGGGTCGCCGTCCTCGCGTGCGACGCCGACGTGCACGCCGTGACCCGGGTGCGCAGTGCCGGCGAGGTGACCCTGGCCGGTGGCGGTGGCACGGACATGCGGGTCGGCATCGACGCGGCCCTGGCCCTGGCCGACCGGCCGAACGTCGTGGTCGTGCTGACCGACGGGTACACGCCGTGGCCGCAGGAGACAACGTCCTGCCGGCTGATCGCCGCGCTGGTCGGGGACACCCCGCCCGCACCCCCGCCCTGGGTGGAGACCGTACGCGTCACCCCGGCCACGTGAGCCCGGCGACCCGCGGACACGTCCGGCGGTGGTCGCCTCGCCTCGCCTCGGGGGGAGTTCTCGGCCGGCGCTCTCCTTGCTCCGGCCGGTCCCAACGGCTCGGAGGCCCGGTTCGCCACCGGCGCCGGGCCGGCAAAGTCCTCTGGAGGCGTGGCACTTGCTGCGGGGCCGCGCGGACGGGCGATCGGTCCGGGGCCGTGGGAGGTGCGCCGAGCGGACGTAAGGGTTCCCCATCGGCGGCAGGGGGCCGTCGTCCCCGCACGCCAATGCCCCCGCACACGACCGATGTTGCCGGCACCGCCGGTGCGGCCCTCGACGACAGGCCGTCGATCACCCTCTGTGTTTAATTGCCCGCGATTCGGTAACAAGATGTGTGACAGGCAGTCACCACTCGGCTAAAGGCAGGACCATGAACCTCGTTACCGTGCTCATCCTCGTCGCGGTCCTCGCACTTGTCGGCCTTCTGATCGCGGCTCCCCGTGCCGCCGTGCGACGCAACCCCTTCCCGGGCCGCCGACAGCGGGCCGAGCACCGGCGCTCGGGCGCTCCCCGGTCCACCCGGGTACCCGGGCAGCGGGGCGTCCAGCACCACGCGCCCTGACCCCGGAGCGACTGCGGCCGTACAGACCGCCGTCAGGCCGGCGGCGGGGCGGGCCCTGCGTGAGGACCCGGGCCACGGCGAAATCCTCCCGGGAGGGCCGTGGCCGTGGTCACGGCCACGGCCACGGGTGAGGAAGTTCACCGCGGGGGCGCCCCGGATCACGGTCCGCGTTGCTAGATTGTCCGGCGGCCGGTCCAAGGCCCCGGACGAGATGCGCCGTACCCGGTTACGCACGACGACGCGCGAGGTACTGCGGGAGCAGTGCCGTCCGCTGTCCGCACCCGGGCAGCGTCCTCGTCGAGCAAGATGGGCCGAAATCCATGACCGTGCCACTCACCCGCAGCCTGTACCGGACGACCGCACACGCCGCGGGGGGACGTACCGGATCCGTCCGTACGGACGACGGACGCCTGGACGTCCGCCTCGCGCCGCCGCGCAAGAAGGTGTCCGGCACCACCAATCCCGAGCAGCTGTTCGCGGCCGGTTTCGCCGCCTGCTTCACCTCCGCGCTCGCGGAGGTCGCCGCCGAGTTCGGGGCGGACGCCTCCACCGCCCGCGTGGCCTGCGAGGTCCAGCTCGGGACCACGGACACGCCCGCGGGCTACGGCCTCGCGGTGACGCTCACCGTCAGCCTGCCCGGGTGGCGGGCGGCAGACCTCCAGCCGCTGCTGCACCGGGCGGACGCGGTCTGCCCGTACTCGCAGGCCGTGCGCGGCAACGTACCCCTGACGCTGCTCGCCGTGGACGAGCCCGTCGCCGATGACCGCGCCTGAGCCCGGGCACACCGGGCACGTCCCGGACGGCGCCGGGGTCCCCGTGCCCGAGCGCGGCGCCTGGCTGCGGCGCGGCATCAGCCGCAACGGCGGACCCCTCGTCGAGGACCGCGAAGTGGTGTGGCTGCAAGCCGGGTCGTTCTACGCCGACAGCCGGGGCTTCGCCGGAACGACGTCCTTCGACGGCTCCCGGGTGCACTTCCACCACCTCACGGGCGAGCCCGGCGAAGACGCCGGCACCTTCCGGTGGGACGGTGCGAACCTCGTCGAGCGGGGCACCAACCCGGACGGCAGTACCTTCCTAGAGGTCTGGACCCCGCTGTCACCCACCGACGGCGCCTGCGGCTCCTGGTCCGGCCCGGACCACCACGTGGTGCGCGTCGGCCGGCACGTGGTGCACGTCGACGCCCGGGCCGGTACGTACTGGCGGCTGTAGCCCTTCGCGAGACCAGGAGGAGGCGGCGGACCGTCAGGGCAGGAGACCCGCCGGGAGGTATTCCGCGTACGACGAGGCCAGCCGGCCGGTGAGCTGGCGGACCAGGTCCTCGAGGGGATCGGCGGCCTTCCCCGGCTCCGGCGCAGGCGTGCCCAGACGGGCGGCGACGTCCTTGCGCAGGGTCGGAAGCTGGGCGTAGAGGCGGTCGCCGGGGCAGGAGGTGGCGTTGAAGTCGCGGTGGCCGTAGATCTCCGACGCGGGGAGACCGTACTGGTCGCAGATGTGGGCGCACAGGTCGGCCAGGGCCGCGTACTGTGCCGCCCGCGGGGCCTGCGAGGTGTACGTACCCTCGTTCTCGATGCCGATGGACACCGTGTTCTGGCCGACGCAGTGCGCCGCCCGCACCTGCCGGGAGCCGGTGCGCAGCTCCGCCAGGCTGTTGTGGCGGCCCTCCAGCACGAAGGCCCCGCGGCTGACGGTGAAGTGCTGACCCGTATCGATCCAGCCCTGCGCGTCCATGTGGTACGTCTGGATCGCGCGGGCGAGGGCGAAGGCGCGCTGCTTCGAGTAGTCCGTCACGTTCGCCGTCGCCGTGTGGTGGACGATGATCCGCTCCGGGCGGTTGGCCAGGACGACGACGGGTTCGGACGCGGCCCGCGCACCCCAGGCGGCGCAGCCGATGATGTCCGGGGCGGCGGAGTACGCCCGCCCGGCCGCGGCGAGCGGCAGTGCCGCGGCGGTGGCCAGGGCGAAGGCTCCCGCGAGGACCGACCGGCGGGTGTACGGGGCCGCGGCGCGCGCCGACGGCTGGTGCGGTTGCAGTGCGGAGAAGGTCATGTGGCGCCATTGAAGGGGACTCCACCGCACCGGCCGCGCAGACACACCGCGCGAGCCCCCGGACTGTCCCCGGCCGGCCGCGCTCCTGGGTCTCGATCCAGGCCCGCCAGTCCTTGCGGTCAAGCGCCCGCCAGCCGCGGATCATGAGCCGCCGCAGCGCTTCCTTGTCCTCCAGAATCCGCAGTCGGCGCAGCAGTTCCTCGTACCGCCCGGCGCTCACCGCGCGCTCGCGGCGGGGCGTACGACGATCTCGTTGACGTCGACCCCGGCCGGCTGGGCGACCGCATAGGCGATCGCCCCGGCGATGGCCGACGCCGGCAGCGCCACGGCGCGATACTCCTTCATGGCCTCCCGCGCGGCGGGATCCGTGATCCCTTCGGCCAGCTCGGACTCGGTCACGCCCGGAGAGACCAGAGTGACCCGGACGGAGCCGTCCGACTCCTGGCGCAGCCCTTCCGAGATGGCGCGGACGGCGTATTTGGTGGCGCAGTAGACGGCCGCGGTGGGCGACACCTCGTACGCGCCGACGGAGGCGACGTTCACGAAGTGCCCGCCGCCCTGGGCGCGCATCACGGGCAGGGCGGCGGCGATCCCGTGCAGCACGCCCCGCACGTTCACGTCGATCGTCCGGTCCCACTCGTCGACCTCGAGGGCGTCCAGCGGCGAGAGCGGCATCACCCCGGCGTTGTTGACCATCACGTCCATCCGGCCGTAACGGTCGCGGGCGGCGGCCACGAAGGCCCGTACGTCGGCGGCGTCGGTGACGTCCAGCCGCTGGAACGCCGCGGTACCGCCTGCCCCGTTGATCTCCCGGCTGAGCGCGTCGAGCCGCTCGGTGCGCCGCGCGCCCAGGAACAACCGGTGACCATCGGCAGCGAGCCGCCGGGCGGTCGCCTCCCCGATCCCGCTGCTGGCTCCGGTGATGGCCACGACCTTGGCTTCGTTCCTCATCCCTGCCCCACTCCTCGTTCGAAGCGGATGACTCCGCCCGACCGAGTCTGGGCACACCGCGGCCGGCCGGCCAGGACGCATCCCACCCTGGCAGACCGCGCCCAGGACGCCCCTGAGGTCGTGTCGTCAGAGTCTCCGGGCCCTGCCCCAGCCGTCAGCCGAGGGCGCCCAGGAGTTCGTTGCACGCCGTCTCGCAGGCGTGGCAAGCTTCGGCGCAGATGCGGCAGTGCGCGTGCAGCTCCGCGTGCTGCCCGCATTCGTCCCCGCACGCCTTGCACACCATGGCGCACGCCTGGAGTATCGCGCGGGTGATGTTGGCGTCGTAGCCGGTGTGGCGGGAGAGGACCGCGGCGGTGGCGGTGCAGATATCGGCGCAGTCCATATCGGTGCGGATGCACTTGGCCAGGTCGCCCACCATGCCCTCGGACAGGCAGGCGTCCGCGCACGCCGTACATGCCTGGGCGCAGGCGACGCATTCCTCAATGCAGCGGGTGAGCTTGGCCTGGTCGATGTCGCCGAGGTCGGCCGGGTAGGTGGCGAGCATGTCCTTGACGGTGCTGGACATCGTCGGTCCTCCATATCCCCGCAGGGCCGGCGGATCATGGGCGGCCGCCGTCGAAGCCCCCGGTATCTCCAGCTAACGCCCCCGGACGCGAATGCGCCCGGCAGCACCTTGAGGTGGTGCCTGGCGCGGTGTCGTGACCTCTGGCCGCCTTCAGGACGCTTCGATGACAGACCCCTCTGCGGGCATCGCGTTGCCTCCCCGCTCGGACGCGAACGAGGGCAGCTTCGCCGCCACCTGGTCCGGGTTCTCCTCCGGGACCAGTTTCACCGGTTGCTGCAACTGGTACAGGTGGCCGCGGGCCGGGAAACCCTGCAGGCCGTTCGAGATCAGCGTCAGGGGGGCTTTCGCCGCCGGCGCCTCCACGCAGGCCTCCCGTCGCCACCAGGGCTGCCTCGCGTCGGCGGCGCACATCACGAGGGCGTCCGCCTCGTGCTCGCGCAGGCCCGCGGCGTCGGTCCGCCCGGCTTCCGGGGTCAGCGTCTTGATCGTCTTGGCCATCCCGGGATGCTACTCGGCGGCGCCGGGTGTCGGTGGGTGTCGATAGGCTTCGTGGATGGCACTTCCCGACGCTTCCACCGAGACCTCCGACGCTCTGCAGGTACTGCATCGCGTGTTCGGGTACAGCTCCTTCCGCGGCGAGCAGCAGGAGATCATCGAGCAGGTCGTCGGCGGCGGTGACGCCCTCGTGCTGATGCCGACCGGCGGCGGCAAGTCGCTCTGCTACCAGATCCCGGCGCTGGTCAGAGAAGGCACGGGCATCGTGATCTCGCCGCTCATCGCGCTGATGCAGGACCAGGTGAACGCGCTGACCGCCCTCGGGGTGCGGGCCGGATTCCTCAACTCGACGCAGGATCCGTACGAGCGGCAGACCGTCGAGCAGGCTTTCCTCGCCGGCGAGCTGGACCTGCTGTACCTGGCTCCCGAGCGGCTGCGCACCGATAGCGCCCAGCGGCTGCTCGACCGGGGCACGGTGTCCGTCTTCGCGATCGACGAGGCGCACTGTGTCGCCCAGTGGGGTCACGACTTCCGGCCCGACTACCTCGCGCTGTCCATGCTGCACGAGCGCTGGCCGAAGGTGCCGCGGATCGCGCTGACCGCGACGGCAACCGAGGCCACCCACGCCGAGATCGTGGCGCGGCTCGGCCTGGAAGAGGCCCGGCACTTCGTCGCCAGCTTCGACCGGCCGAACATCCAGTACCGGATCGCCGCGAAGAACAACCCGCTCAAGCAGGTGCTGGAGCTGATCCGCGGCGAGCACGCCGGTGATGCCGGAGTCGTCTACTGCCTCTCGCGGGCCTCGGTGGAGAAGACCGCGGCCTTCCTGGTGGAGCAGGGCATCGACGCGGTGGCGTATCACGCCGGCATGGACGCCCGGACGCGCGCGGCGAACCAGGCGCGGTTCCTGCGGGAGGACGGAGTCGTGGTGGTGGCCACGATCGCCTTCGGCATGGGCATCGACAAGCCTGATGTGCGCTTCGTGGCACATCTCGACCTCCCGAAATCGGTCGAGGGCTACTACCAGGAGACGGGCAGGGCCGGTCGCGACGGCGAGCCGGCCACGGCGTGGCTGGCGTACGGGCTGCAGGACGTGGTGCAGCAGCGCAAGCTCATCGAGGGTTCTGACGGCGACGAGACGCATCGCCGCTCGCTGGGCATGCACCTGGACGCCATGCTCGCGCTGTGCGAGACGGTCGACTGCCGCCGGGTGCGGCTGCTGGCGTACTTCGGGCAGGCGGGCACGCCGTGCGGCAACTGCGACACGTGTCTGACGCCGGCCGAGTCCTGGGACGCGACGGTCGCCTCGCAGAAGCTGCTGTCGACCGTGTGGCGGCTGGCGAAGGAACGGCGGCAGAAGTTCGGCGCCGGCCAGATCATCGACATCCTCCAGGGCAAGAAGACGGCCAAGGTCATCCAGTTCGACCACGACGGGCTCTCGGTGTTCGGCATCGGGGCGGACCTCGGCACCGCGGAGTGGCGGGGGGTGGTACGCCAGCTGCTGGCGCAGCGGCTGCTGGCGGTGGAGGGCGATTACGGGACGCTGGTGCTGACGGAGGACAGCGGCGAGGTGCTGGGGGGACGCCGCAGCGTCTCGATGCGGAAGGAGAAGGCGCCAGCAGGTCCCGCCCGCAAGGAGTCCGGCTCGCGCTCGGGCAAGGGCGCGCGCGTGCCCGTCGACCTGCCGGCCGCGGCGGAACCGGTCTTCCTGGCCCTGCGTGCCTGGCGGGCCGAGACGGCGCGGGAGCAGGGCGTACCGGCGTACGTCGTCTTCCACGACGCGACTCTGCGGGAGATCGCGACGCGGCTGCCCGCCACGACGGAGGAGCTGGGCGGCATCGGGGGCGTCGGCGAGGCCAAGCTCGCCAAGTACGCCGAGGGGGTGCTCGCCACGCTGGCGGAGTGCGGGGCGGCGGCCCCGGCCGACGCCTCCGACGCACCCGACGCCTCCGCCGTGCCCGACGCCCCGGCGCTACCGGCGGCTCGGCGGGAGCACCGCCCGGCGGCGCCGGACGCCGAGGAGGAGCCGCCGTTCGACCTGGACGAGATGGCTCCGCCGCCCTACGACGACTGGCAGTAGCCGCCCGTCCTCGGCCGGGGAGTTACCGATGGGTAGTCACGGGTGCGCCGGGACGGTAGCGTCGGTCGCGCCTGGAGGGAGAGCCATGCCTCGTACGTTGACCGTGTCCGACAGCATCGTCGTCCACGTCAGTCCCGCCGACGTCTACCGGCACCTGTCCGATCCTGCCCGGATGGGTGACTGGAGCCCGGAGAACCTCGGCGCCACCGTGCACGGAGGAGCCGGGCAGACGCGCGTCGGGACGGTGTTCGACGGGCGCAACAGACGCGGGGCCTTCCGGTGGACCACCCGGTGCACGGTGACGGCGCTTGAGCAGGACCGGCTGTTCCGCTTCCGGGTGCACGCCATCGGGGTCCGGCGCCCGCGGGTGTCCGGCCCCATCGCCACCTGGGAGTACCGCTTCGAGCCGGTTGCGGAGGGCACCCGGGTGACCGAGACGTGGACGGACGACCGCCGCTCGTGGCCGGACTTCGTGGCTCACGCCTTCGACCGGGTCGCCACAGGGGGACACACCTTCGCCGATTTCCAGCGCAGGAACATCGCCGCCACCCTGCGCAACCTCAAGAAGTCCCTGGAACCGGCGTCCGGCATGCGGTAACCGTGGGGGCCGTCAGGCTTTCGCGGGCGTTCCGCCCCGCGCGCGGCCCTCTCACCGAGGAACCCCCATGAACCACGTCGTCGAGTCCTTCCAGTTCCTTCCCGGCGCCGCCGCGTCACCGGTGATCCTGCACGTACCGCACTCCTCGCGCGCCGTGCCCGAGTCCGTACGCGACGGGATCGTGCTGGACGACGCGGCGCTCGAACGGGAACTGGACCACATCACCGACTCGCACACCGCGGACATCGCCGCGGCGGCCGCCGCCGGATGCGCCCTCACGCCGTGGCGGTTCGTCAACGGGCTGTCCCGTCTCGTCGTCGACCCCGAACGCTTCCCCGACGAGCGCGAGGAGATGCTGGCGGTGGGCATGGGAGCGGTGTACACGCGCACCACCCACCGGGAGCGCCTGCGGGCGGACGGCTTCGACGGCCGGCCCCTTGTCGACCGCTACTTCCACCCCTACGCGGAAGCGATGACGCGGGCCGTGGAGGACCGGCTGGAAGCCGTCGGCCGCGCCGTGATCATCGACGTGCACTCGTACCCCACGGAACCCCTCCCCTACGAACTGCACAGCGCCGGCCCGCGGCCGCCGATCTGCCTGGGCACGGACCCGTTCCACACCCCGGCCGCCCTTCTCACCGCGGCGGAGAAGGCCTTCGCGGGCTTTGGCGGCACCGGGCTCGACAGCCCCTTCGCGGGCACGTACGTACCGCTGCGGCACTACGGCAGGGACGCGCGGGTCGGTGCCCTGATGGTCGAGATCCGCAGGAACACTTACATGTCCGAGCCGGGCGGCCCCGCCGGACCCGGCCTCGCCGCGCTGGCTGCGGCTCTGACCGGACTCGTGGACGGCCTGCTCCTGTAGCTCCGGCCCCGCGCGCACCTGGCGTGACGGGACCATCACCCCGCGCGTCCTCCGGAAACCTGCACATCGCGTCCGCGAACCCGACAGCCGATCTCCCCCACGCAACGATACGCCGGACATGTCCTGCCGCTTTGGTATCGATTTATTCCGTTTCGCTCCATGTAAGCAGCGCGTCGGTCATATCTGTTACTCGATTCTGTGAAGAAGCCGCCACCATTCGGTGAATCAAGCTGCACGTCCGTCGACAGAGGTGGCCCTCCGCCGGTGACGGTAAGTCAGTGGGATTGGATGGCGGGCCCGTTCGCATGCTTTCATCTGCGCATCGCAGCAGTCAGGAACGGCGACCGAATTTCACGTCGCCGACCGCACAGCGATGAATTCCTCCCCCCAATGAAAGGTGCGCGCCATGCGTAACGACATCGAGACCCGTGAGATCGACGACACCGAGCTGGACGCCGTATCCGGCGGCATCATCAGCGTGTCCGGTGGCCTGGCCGGCGCCGTGACCAGCGATGTCAGCAATGTCGTGGGCGTCGTGGGCTCCCTCCAGACCGTCCAGGCCGCGACGGGCATCGTCTCCCACGTCCCCGGCCTCGTCACGGACATCACCGGTGTTTCGGTGAGCGCCGGTCGCGCAGGTCTCTGATCGGGAAATACCCGTGAACCCCGGAGTGTCCCCCACGGCTCCGGGGTTCGCGGCCGTCCGTGTGCGTGCCCGACGTTACGTACGCAGTTGAAGGAACAGTCCGTGCAGTTTCGCCAAAAGGCACTTTCCAGGCTGCAATCGCCCGAGGAATTCGACCTGCCCGTTCGCTTTGCGCGCCCGCAGGGTCGACTCGTCCTGGCCGTCACGGTCGCCGTCATGGCAGCCGCGACCTACTGGGCATGCACCGGCACCGTGTCGTCCAAGGTGAGCGCAACCGGCATCCTCACCCGGGCCGAGGGCAGTTACGTGCTGCAGACGCCGGTCGCGGGACAGGTGACGGGAGTCCTCGCCGAGGAGGGCCAGTTGCTCGCCGCCGGTACGCCCGTGCTCAACGTCCGTACGGAGCAGGGTGAACGGCCCGTGCACGTGGTGACCGGCGGCCGGCTGACGACACTGGTGGCCAAGGTGGGTTCGGTCATCGCCATGGGTTCGGACGTGGCCACCGTGGAACGTGTGAAGGATCCGGAGGACCCGCTCGTGGCCGTGCTGTACGTGCCCGGCGGCAGCCGCTCGGCGATCGCCGCGGGGGCCCTGGTCGACCTGACCGTCCAGTCCGTCCCGCAGCAGCGGTTCGGCATGCTGCGCGGGCGCGTCACGGAGGTCGGCCGCGCACCCCTGACGAGGGCGCAGATCGGCGGCTTCCTCGGCGACAGCGGGCTCGCCGAACAATTCTCCCGCCACGGCAGCCCCGTGGCCGTGGTCGTACGGCTCGAACGCTCCTCCTCCACCCCGTCCGGCTACCGGTGGTCCTCCGCGGAGGGGCCCCCGTACACCGTCGATTCGAGGACGCCGGTCACCGGAGCCGTCCACCTCGCCGCGCAGCGTCCTGTCGACTGGCTGCTGCCGTGACCGCGCCGCAGCTGCCTCCCGCCGGGCGCCGGCGCCACAGCCCCCGGCCGAAGGACGGCTCCCGCCGCAGACCCTCGCCCGCACCCGCACCCAGGGGCCGGACCCCCCGTCCCGTACGCACGCCCACCGTGCTGCAGATGGAGGCGGTGGAGTGCGGCGCCGCCGCCCTGGCCATGGTGCTCGGCCACCACGGCCGCTTCGTCCCGCTCGAAGAACTGCGCATCGCGTGCGGCGTCTCCCGCGACGGCTCCCGCGCCGGCAATCTCCTCAAGGCCGCCCGGGGGTACGGGCTGACGGCCAAGGGCATGCAGATGGACCTGGCCGCGCTCGCCGAAGTGAGCGCCCCGGCCGTCCTCTTCTGGGAGTTCAACCACTACGTCGTCTACGAGGGCACGGCCCGGCGGCTCGGCCGCAGGGGCGTGTACGTCAACGACCCCGCCAAGGGCCGCCGGTTCGTCCCCATGGACGAGTTCGACACCAGCTTCACCGGAGTCGTCCTGACCTTCGAGCCCGGCGACGGATTCCGCCGTGGTGGCCGCAGGCCGGGCGTCCTGGGGGCCGTGCCGGCCCGTCTGCGGGGCACTTCGGGCACCATGGCCGCCGCCGTGGTCGCCAGCCTCCTCCTGGTCGCCGTCGGCGTGGCGGTGCCGGCCCTGAGCCGTACGTACATCGACATGTTCCTCATCGGCGAGCAGACGTCCCTGCTGGGGGTGCTGTTCGCCGCTATGGCCGTCACCCTCGTCCTCACGGCGATCCTCACCGCGCTGCTGCAGGCCAACCTGCTGCGCGGGCGCATCATCTCCTCGACCCTGAGCAGTGCCCGCTTCTTCCGGCACCTGCTGAGACTTCCGGTCACCTTCTACTCCCAGCGCAATCCGGCCGATCTGGTCCAGCGTCTGCAGTCCAACGACGCGGTCGCCGAGACCCTCGCCCGGGACCTGTCCGCCGCCGGCGTGGACGCCGTGGTGGTCGTGCTCTACGCGGTGCTGCTGTGGACGTACGATCCGCAGCTCACCCTGGTCGGGGTGGCCGTGGCGCTGCTCAACGTCGTCGCCCTGCGGATCGCCATCCGGGTGCGAGCCACCGGTACCCAGAAGCTGCGCGCCGAGAGCGCCCGGCTGACCAACACCGCGTACAGCGGTCTCCAGCTCATCGAGACGATGAAGGCGACAGGCGGCGAGAACGGGTTCTTCCGCCGCTGGGCCGGACAGCACGCGGTCACCCTCGACGTGCAGCAGCGGCTCGGCGTGCCCAGCGCGTGGCTGGCGATCGTCGCGCCGACGCTCGCGGCGTTCAACAGCGCGCTGATCCTGACGATCGGCGGCCTGCGGGCGGTGGAGGGACATCTCACCGTGGGCCTGCTCGTCGCCTTCCAGGCTCTCGTGACCAGTTTCACCGCCCCGATCTCCCGGCTGGGCGGCGTCGCCGGCAGGATCCAGGACTTCGCGGCCGACGTCGCCCGCCTGGACGACGTCGAGAACTTCCCGGTCGACCGGGTCTACTCCCGGCGCGAGCCGGCGGCCTCCACCCGACGCCTCAAGGGCCATGTGGAGCTGGACCGCATCACCTTCGGCTACAACCCGCTGGACGCCCCGCTGCTCCGGGACTTCTCGCTCACGGTCGGACCGGGACAGCAGGTCGCGCTCGTCGGGGGCTCCGGCAGCGGCAAGTCCACCGTCTCCCGTCTGGTCTCCGGCCTCCACGCCCCGTGGGCCGGGGCCATCCGCATCGACGGGATGCGGCTGGAGGACATCCCGCGCGGCGCGCTGGCCGCTTCCGTCTCCTTCGTCGACCAGGACGTCTTCCTCTTCGAAGGGACCGTCCGCGACAACGTCACGCTGTGGGATCCCTCCATCACGGACGAGGCCGTCGTCGCCGCCCTCCAGGACGCCGCCGTGCACGAGGTGGTGGCCCGCCGACCCGGCGGCATCCACAGCCGCGTCGAGCAGGACGGCCGCAACTTCTCCGGCGGTCAGCGGCAGCGTCTGGAGATCGCGCGGGCACTGGTGCGCCGCCCCAGCGTCATGGTGCTCGACGAAGTGACGAGCGCCCTGGACGCGGTGACCGAGCAGATCATCATCGACAACCTGCGCCGCCGCGGCTGCGCCTGTGTGGTCATCGCCCACCGGCTGAGCACGGTGCGCGACAGTGACGAGATCGTCGTGCTCGACCGGGGCACGGTCGTGGAGCGCGGACCGCACGATCGTCTGGTCGCCGCGCGGGGCCCGTACGCCGCACTGGTCAAGGAGCACTGAGGTGACGTACGCGCACCAGGCCACCGCCACCGCCGCGGGCCCGTGGGGCGGGGCGCCGGACCCGGTCGTCGCGGCGATGGGGGCGCTGGGTACGCCCGTCGACTGCGCGGGGGTGGGCAGCCTCTCCCTGGAAGGCCCGCTCGTCCTGTGGCTGGTCGTCGAGGGCGAGCTGGACCTGTTCGCCGTGGACGCCGCGCAGTCGGGGCACTGGCACTTCCTGGGCCGGCTGGAGCCGGGCACGCTGCTGCTCGGTCCGGCCGAGGGCCCCGACCACACCCTGGTGGGGCGCCCCCTGCCGGGGTGCCGGCTGCGCCGCGTCGAACTGCGTGAGCTGTTCCGCACCGAGTACCCGGAGTCCGGAGCCGGGTTCCACGGCGGACCGTGGCACACCGGCGAGGGGCAGTACGGCGCGGCCGCCGAGGGACGGCCGAGCCCGCTGGAGGACGCCTTCGCACGGGGCATCGGCCGCGGTCTGCGCGTGCTCTACGAGGCACCGCTGGACGGCACCGCCACCGCCGGGAACGGCGGAGCCGACGACGACATCCTGTGGATGCGGATCACCTCCGGCAGTGTGCAGTACGGCGCCGTGTACGAAGCGGAGGCGGTGGGCACCCTCCTCGTCGACGCGGCGATGTGGCAGGGCATGGTCGACCAGCAGTACCGGCTGCTGTACGCCCTGGACGGCTGGATCGAAGAGCTGGAGCGCGCGCACGAGGACCGTACGGCGGCCGGGATCGAGGCGGGGCGGGCAGCCCGTACCCAGGCGGACCGGACACTGCTGGCATCCATCGTCCGCTCAGGCGGCCGCGATTCCCACCGGGGCGCGGACGTCGACGCGACCCTCGCCGCGTGCCGCCTCGTCGCCGGCGCGGCCGGCATCACCCTGGCCGCGCCGACTCGGGCGGGCAGCACCGCCGAGCAGCTGGACCCTGTCGAACGCATCGCGCTCGCCTCGCGGATCCGCACCCGCGCGGTCGGTCTCGGCGGGCGCTGGTGGCGGGAGAACAGCGGGCCGTTGGTCGGCCGGCGCGGGAAGGACGGCACGCCGGTCGCCCTGCTGTGGCGGCGTGGCGGCTACGAGGCGGTCGACCCCGCCACCGGCAGGCGCGAGCGTGTCCGGAGGAGCAACGAAGCCACCTTCGCATCGCGCGCCGTCATGCTGTACCGCCCCCTGCCCGACGGGAGGGTGGGTCTGCCCGCACTGCTCCGCTTCAGCGTGCGGGGCACCTTCCCCGAGCTGCGCAGTCTGCTGCTGGGCGGGCTGGTCGGGGTGGTCCTGGGCGCCCTGGTGCCGGTCGCCACCGGCCAGGTCCTCGGCCGGTACGTCCCGCAGGGCGAGACCGGCCTCATCGTGCGGACCGGGGTGGCGCTGGTCGCGACCGCCGTGGTCTCGGCCGTCTTCATGCTGTTGCAGAACACCTCCCTCCTGCGCATGGAGGGTCGTATCGAGGCGACCTTGCAACCGGCCGTGTGGGACCGGCTGCTGCGGCTGCCCGCGACGTTCTTCGCCGGTCGCTCCACCGGCGAACTGGCCGGCGCGGCGATGGGCATCAGCGCCATCCGCCGCGTGCTGTCCGGCATCGGCCCGGTCTGCGTACAGGCGGGCGCGGTCGGGGTGGTGAGCTTCGTACTGCTGCTCGTCCACAGCGTGCCGCTCGCACTGACGGCGCTGGCCATGCTGGTCGTCATCGCGGGGATCTTCCTGGGCCTGGGGCTGTGGCAGTTGCGGTACGAGCGCCGGCTGAACACGCTCGGCCTCCGGCTCGGCAACCAGGCCTTCCAGACCCTGCGGGGACTGCCCAAGCTGCGCGTCGCCGCGGCTGAGAGCTTCGCGTACGCGGCCTGGGCCCGGGAGTTCGCCCGTACCCGCGACCTGCAGCAGCGGATCGGCCGGACCCAGAACGTCCTCACGGTCCTGGGCTCCGTCTACCTGCCGCTGTGCACGCTGGTGATGTTCGTGCTGCTGGCCGGCCCGGCCCGCGGCGCGATGTCCGCCGGTGAGTTCCTCACCTTCAGCACCGCGCTGACGATGCTGCTGTCGTCGGTCACCCAGGTGACCGGCGCGCTCATCTCGGCCGCCGCGGTACTGCCGATGTTCGAGCAGATCCGGCCGCTCCTGCGGGAGATCCCCGAGGTGGACCGCGCCAGTACCCGACCGGGAGAGCTGACCGGTGCCGTCGAGGCCAAGAACCTGTCGTACCGCTACGCCGGCGACAGCCCGCTCGTACTCGACGACATCAGCCTGCGGATCGGCCCGGGCGAGTTCGTCGCGATCGTCGGGGCCAGCGGCTGCGGCAAGTCGACACTGCTGCGGCTGCTCATCGGCTTCGACAGGCCCGTCTCGGGCAGTGTGCTCTACGACGGCCAGGACCTGGCGGCGCTCGACCGGGCGGCCGTACGCCGCCAGTGCGGCGTCGTGCTGCAGAACGCCCAGCCCTTGACCGGCTCGATCCTCGACTGCATCCGCGGCGCCGGAACGTTCTCGCTGGAGGAGGCGTGGGAGGCGGCCGCGATGGCGGGCTTGGCGCAGGACATCAAGGCCATGCCGATGGGCATGCACACCATCCTGTCCGACGGCGGCGGGACCGTCTCGGGCGGGCAGCGCCAGAGGCTGATGATCGCCCAGGCCCTCATCCGCAAGCCGCGCGTCCTGTTCCTCGACGAGGCCACCAGCGCGCTGGACAACGAAGCCCAGCGTGTGGTCATCGAGTCCACCCGCGCCCTGCGGGCCACCCGCCTCGTGATCGCCCACCGGCTGTCCACGGTCATGGACGCCGACCGCGTGATCGTGATGTCGGACGGCCGGATCGTTCAGCAGGGCCCGCCCGCCGAACTGCTCGCCGACACGACGGGCCTCTTCCACGGCTTGGTCCGCCGGCAGCTTCGGTGATCGATACATGAATGTGTGAGTGGTCGAGTACCGTCGGCAACCTGCTGAGGGCACCACAGCGGTGCGGATCGCCCGGCCGCGTCGGCGTCACGGCAGCAGACCGTCTCTTTCGGATCTTGTCGGCCGAGCCCGCGGCGTCCGGTGCCGTGCCCGGCAAGGCGGAGGAGCGCCCGTGTACTGGACGTACTCGGGCGC
>NZ_JBSGZP010000093.1:0-15901 GCF_053611065.1 Streptomyces sp. NPDC054840 | reverse complement strand
CCCGTGTACTGGACGTACTCGGGCGCCCCGACAACGCGGCCGGGTGCGGTGCCGGGCGTCGCGGGCCCGACAAGATCCGAAAGAGACGGACCAGCCCGACCGACGGTCAGCGGAGCCGGGTCAGGTCGACCGAGTCGGCGGGCGCCGGGGGTGTGGCCTTGACGGGCTCGTCGAAGGCGGAGAAGGAGGCTGCCACCCGCTCGCCGGACTCATCGGTGCCCTGGACCCGCAACAGGTACGGCTTGTCCTCGGTGGAGACCTGGTACGTGCCCGTAGCGCCCTCGCGCCGGCTGGTGACCGTGATGGCGGGGCGGCCGTCGACGGTGGTCCGGGAGCCCTTGACCAGCTGTTCGCTCGGCGGCTTCGAGGAGAACTCCTTCTTGAAGAAGTCCAGGTCGCAGAGCTGGGCGAAGTCGCGCAGCTGGACGCTGTCCGTAGTGCCGTGCAGGTAGCGGCCGTTGATGAGCTCGATCGCGTCGTCCCCCGCGGCTCCCGGTGCCTGGGCCCTCAGCAGCGCCTCGTCGAGCTTCATCCATACGTCGTCGCCGCGTTTGACGATGTCGGCCGAGCCCGAATTGCCGGGGGGCGTGACGGTGCCGACGCAGTTGCCCTGCTCGTCGAACCGGAGATCGAGAGCGGTGGTGCCGGACGTGTTGGTCACCTTGCCCACCATGCGCATGGAGGTGACCCCGGCCATGGCCTCGCGCGAGGCCCGGGCGATGTCCTGGGCGCTCTCGTCGGCGATGCCGTTGTCGTCGGCCCGGGCCACGCCCCCGCCCGCGAACAGCAGCAAGCAGGCGGCTCCGACGGTCGCGCGGCGGACCGCTGCCGCGCCGGGTGCGGACATCGGGCATCACCTCCGTACGGCTGCTTCGGACGGCGGCAGGCATCACCGTTCCGCTGGTACAGCCGGTCACCTGATCAGCGTAGGTCCGCCCCGCGGTGGACGCAGTTCGGGGGAAGTTCGGCCGGACCCGGCCGGGAGGGGCGCGGCGTCGGGCAGCATGGCGCTCGATCATGCTCCCCGCAGCACCGCCGATGGAGGGTTCGATGACCGGTTCGACGTCCTTGTCGCCCATGTGGGCACGCCTCGCCGTGGCCGTGACGGCCGCCGTCGCCGTTCTCACGGCGGCCGGGGCCGCCACCGCCGGGGCGAGCGCACCACCACCGGAGGCGAAAGCTCCGGGCGCGTTCGTGGCCCTGAGTTCGGTCGACCCGACGATCCTGCGGGAAATGCGGTACCTGCGTCCGCACAACTTCGTCGGCGAGCCGGTCGACGGCTACCGGGAGCCCGTCTGCCTCCTGACCCGCCCGGCCGCTCAGGCCCTGCACCGGGCGCAGGTGAACCTGCTGCGCCAGGGGTACTCGCTCAAGGTGTACGACTGCTATCGGCCGCAGCGGGCCGTCGACCACTTCGTGCGGTGGGCCGAAGACCTCGGCGACGAGCGGCGGAAGGCGGAGTTCTATCCGCGCGTCGACAAGGCCCGGCTGTTCGAGGACGGCTACATCGCGAAGAAGTCGGGACACAGCCGGGGCAGCACCATGGACGTGACGCTGGTACGGCTGCCGGCGTTTCCGGCGCCCCGACCGCGGCCGGGGCAGGAATCGGTGCCCTGCTACGCACCCCGGGTGGAGCGGTACCCGGACAACTCGGTGGACATGGGCACGGGTTTCGACTGTTTCGACACGCTGTCGCACACGGACGACCCGCGCGTCCAGGGGGCCCAGCGCGCGAACCGGGACCTGCTGAGGTCGGCGCTGACGGCGGAGGGCTTCGTCAACCTGCCCGAGGAGTGGTGGCACTTCACGCACAAACCGGAGCTGTTCCCCGACACGTACTTCGACTTCCCCGTCGCGTACCGGTCGGTCTCCGGACACCGTCCCTGAGGACGCCGGGCGCGGCGGCCCGGCGGGACGCCGTTCACCGCGCGGCGCCGGCCGACCGGTCCGTCCACGACCGCCGGTGGCGGGCGCGGGGATGACGCGGCGGCCGGGATGCGGGGGACGCGGCGGCGGGGGACAGTGGAGGCGGGGCCTTCTGCAGACCGGGAGACCCGCGTGACGGATGACGACCCGACGCCCGACCGGACGGTTGCGCCTTTCATGACGGAGGCAGCCTTCCGCTCCCTGCACGCGGAGCTGCGCCGGCGTGCATCCGGCCACGCGGAGCACGGGCGCGGAGCCCTCGCCCACCTGACCCCCGCACGTGTGGCCGCGGCCGCGGCCGACGTACGTCACGGGCGCACCCTGTCGCTGGCCGCCCCCATCGAGACACAGCCGGGGCCGGACGATCCGCAGCCCGCCGTCTACCGGCTGACGGCCCCGACCGCACCCGAGACCGGAACCCCGGGGGTGCATTTCGCGCTGGACCGGTTCGCCATGAACGTGCACGGGGACGCCCACACCCATCTCGACGCCCTGTGTCACGTCGTGTTCGACGGCGAGTTGCACGAGGGCATCCCTGAGAGCCGACTGGCGGCGGGCGGTGCCCGTGGGATCACCCTCGACCTGGTGCGCGACGGGATCGTCGGCCCAGGGCTCCTGCTGGACGTCCCGCGGCTGCGTCGGGTCCCCTGGCTGGAGCCCGGTGACTTCGTAGGCGTCGACGACCTCACGGCGGCCGAGGAGGCGCAGGGCGTGCGGATCGGTCCCGGCGACCTGCTGCTCGTTCGCGTCGGGCACCGGCGCCGACGCCAGGAGAAAGGCGCGTGGGACGCGGCGCACGCGCGGGCGGGCCTGCATCCGGCGGGATTGCGGCTGCTGGCGGAGCGGCAGATCGCCGTCCTCGGTTCGGACGGCAACAACGACACGGCCCCGAGCCCGGTGCCAGGCGTCTCCTTCCCCGTGCACGTCCTGGCCCTGCACGCCCTGGGCATGCACCTGATGGATTACCTGGACCTGGACGAACTGGCCGACGCCTGCGCGGGGCTCGGGCGCTGGCGCTTCCTGTGCACGGTGGCACCGCTGCGGCTGCCGGGGGCCACGGGTTCCCCGGTGAACCCGATCGCCGTCCTGTGACGCGTGCCGCCGGGGTCCGGCTCCCCGCATCCCCGGGTGCCGCACCGGCGGCGGACGTATACGTTCGAAAGGGGATCCTGCCGCGGCGGGCCCGCCGGGGCTACGGCGCCACAAGCCGAGGACGGTGATCCGGTTGAACGACGCTCCGCACTACGATGTCATCGTCATCGGAACGGGGGCCGGCGGCGGTACGCTCGCCCACCGGCTCGCCCCGTCCGGCAAGCGGGTGCTGATCCTGGAGCGCGGTGGCTTCCTTCCCCGCGAACGCGACAACTGGGATTCGACGGCGGTGTTCGTCAAGGGGAAGTACCGCGCTCCCGAGTTCTGGTTCGACCGGCACGGCCGCGAGTTCCCGCCCGAGGTCAACTACTACGTCGGCGGCAACACCAAGTTCTACGGCGCGGCGCTGTTCCGGCTGCGCCCGCAGGACTTCGGGGAACTGCGCCACCACGACGGGATCTCGCCTGCCTGGCCGATCCGTTACGAGGACCTGGAGCCGTACTACACCCAGGCGGAGCACCTCTACCGGGTGCACGGCCGGCACGGCGAGGACCCCACGGAGGGTCCGGCGAGCGCCCAGTACGCTCACCCGCCGGTGGAACACGAGCCGCGCATCCAGCAGTTGAGCGACGATCTGGTCAAGCAGGGCCTGCACCCCTTCCACCTGCCCATCGGGGTCGACCTGATCCAGGACGCGGCCGGCCGGGCGACCCCGTCCAGCGTCTGCATCCGCTGCAACCGCGTGGACGGCTTCCCGTGCCTGGTACGCGGCAAGTCGGACGCCCAGGTGATCTGCGTGGAGCCGGCGTTGCGGCATCCGGGCGTGGAGATGATCACCCACGCCCACGTGCTACGGCTGGAGACCGACCCGACGGGACGCACGGTCACTTCGGTCGTCGCCCGCCTCGCGGACGGGGAGGAGGCCCGGTTCTCCGCCGACCTGGTGGTCGTGGCCTGCGGCGCGGTGAACTCGGCGGCGCTGCTGCTCGTTTCGGCGAACGACCGGCATCCGCAAGGCCTCGCGAATGCGTCGGGTGTGGTCGGACGGTTCTACATGCGCCACAACAACCTGGCCCTGATGGCCGTCTCCAGGGAACCGAACGACACGCAGTTCCAGAAGACCCTCGCCCTGCACGACTGGTACCTGGGCGCGGACGACTGGGACTTCCCCCTCGGCGGGATCCAGATGCTCGGCAAGTCGGATGCCGAGCAGATCCACGGAGAGGCCCCGCGCTGGGCCGGGGCGGTGACCCCCGACATGCCCTTCGAGGTCATGGCCCACCACGCCGTGGACTTCTGGCTGTGCGGGGAGGACCTGCCGCTCCCCGACAACCGCGTCACCCTGGACAGCGACGGCCGCATCCACCTCGCGCTCGACGAGTCCCACAACACGGCCGGGCTGAAGCGGCTGCGGCACAAGCTCCAGAGCATGCTGGGCCACCTCGGCATGCACGAGCACCACCTGCTGGACCACAGCCTCTACCTGCACAAGGGCATGCCGATCGGGGCGACCGCACATCAGGCCGGCACCGTACGGTTCGGCACCGACCCGGCGTCGTCGGCCTTGGACCTCCACTGCAAGGCGCACGACCTGGACAACCTGTACGTGGTCGATACGAGCTTCTTCCCGAGCATCGGCGCGGTCAACCCCTCCCTGACGGCCATGGCGAACGCCCTGCGGGTCGGCGATCACCTCCTCGACCGGATGGGTTGACCTCCGGCGGGACCGCCGACCGGGGGAAGATCCTGGGCCGGGTGGCGTAACGCGGACGGCGGCGGGCCGCCGGGCCCCGGACGCGGTGATTGGGTGACGCCGGACCCGCCGGGTGCCGTCACCCTGACGGCACGGGGTGGCGGTACGAAGGAGGCAGTCCGTCGTGAGTTCCACCGAGGGCGTACCCCGGGGCGTGATCCCCGCGCACCTGCTCCGAGGCCAGAAGGTCCTGGTGACGGGTGCGAACTCCGGAATCGGCAAGGCCACGGCGATCGGCATGGGCCGGGCCGGGGCGGACGTGGTCGTGAACTACGTGGCCGGACGGGAGGAGGCCGATGAGGTCGTCGAGGAGATCACCTCCTTCGGGGTGCGCGCGGCGGCGTACGAGGCCGACGTGTCCGACGAGGACCAGGTCGTGGCCATGACGAACCGCATGGTCGAGGAGTTCGGGACCATCGACATCCTCGTCGCCAACGCCGGGCTGCAACGGGACTCCGCCTTCACCGAGATGACCCTCGCCCAGTGGCAGAAGGTCATCGACGTCAACCTGACCGGACAGTTCCTGTGCGCCCGCGAGGCGACGAAGGAGTTCCTGCGGCGCGGGGTCGTGCCGGAGGTCTCCAGCTCCGCAGGCAAGATCATCTGCATGAGCTCGGTGCACCAGATCATCCCCTGGGCGGGGCACGTGAACTACGCCTCCTCCAAGGGCGGCGTGCAGATGATGATGGAGACCCTGGCCCAGGAGCTCGCCCCGAAGAAGATCCGCGTCAACGCGATCGCCCCCGGTGCGATCCGGACGCCCATCAACCGCAGTGCCTGGGACACGGAGCGGGCCGAGCAGGACCTGCTCAAGCTGATCCCGTACGGCCGGGTCGGCGACCCGGCGGACATCGCCCACGCGGCCGTCGGACTCGCCTCCGACCTCATGGACTACGTGGTGGGCGCGACGCTCTACGTGGACGGCGGGATGACCCTCTTCCCGGGCTTCGCCACCGGCGGCTGACCTCGATCCGCGCAGCCCCGGGAAGGGACGTATGCACACCACGCTCCACCTGCTGGCGGAGGCACCGCCTCAGATGCTGCCGGCCCGGTCGCTCATGGCCTTCACCCTCGCCTCGCACATCATCCTGGTCCCCTTGGGCGTGGCGCTGCCGCTGATCACCCTGATCATGCACGGCTACGGGCTGCGGCGCGGCGACGCGACCGCCCTGCTGCTGGCACGCCGCTGGTCGGCTGTCATGGCGGTGCAGTTCGCCATCGGCGTCGTCACGGGCACCGTCCTGTCCTTCGAGTTCGGCCTGCTGTGGCCGGGGCTGATGGGCCGGTGGGGCGACGTGTTCGGGATCGGCTTCGGCGTCGAGGCCTGGGCCTTCTTCCTGGAGGCCGTCCTCGTCGCCATCTACCTGTACGGCTGGCGCCGGCTGCCCGCCCGTACCCACTTCCTGCTCGGGCTGCCCCTGCCGGTGACGGCCCTGCTGGGCGCCTTCGGCATCCTGGCGGCCAACTCCTGGATGAACACCCCGCGCGGGTTCTCCCTCGACTCCGAGGGCAACCCCGTCGACGTGGACGTCTGGAAGGCGATCTTCACGCCGATGTTCGGGCCGCAGTACTGGCACTTCGTCGTGGCGATGCTGGTCACCGCCGGATACGTCGTGGCGGGTGTCTACGCCGTCGGGTGGCTGCGCGGCCGCCGCGACCGCTACCACCGCCTCGGCTTCACCGTTCCGTTCACGGTCGCGGCCGTGTTCACTCCCGTCCAGTTCATGCTGGGCGACGCCATCGCCCGGGCGGTGTTCCAGAAGCAGCCGGTGAAGTTCGCGGCGATGGAGATCGTCTGGAACACCGACACGCACGTGCCGGAGTACCTCTTCGGCCGGCTGCACCCCGACGGGACCGTCACCGGCGGCATCAAGGTCCCGCAACTCGACTCCATCCTGGCCGGCTTCAGCCCCGACACCGAGGTGCACGGACTGTCGGCCGTACCGGCGGCGGACCGGCCCACCGTGACCCAGGCCACCCTCATCCACTGGACGTTCGACATCATGGTCGGCATCGGCTCGGTTCTCCTGCTGCTCGCCGTCTGGTACGCGTTCGTCTGGTGGCGCCGCCGCCGGCTGCCCGCCTCGCCATGGTTCTACCGCAGCGCCGCCTGCGCCGGCGTGGCCAGTGTCATCGCTGTCGAGTGCGGCTGGATCACCACCGAGGTGGGCCGCCAGCCCTGGATCGTCTACGAGAACATGCGAGTGGCCGAAGCCGTGACCGGAGCCCGCTCCTCCTCCTTGTGGACCATGTTCGGGCTGGTCGTCGTCGTGTACGTCTTCATCTTCGGCTCGTTCCTGGCCGTGCTCCTGAAGATGCGCACCCGATGGCGCCTGGACGACGAACGAACCCCTGAGGCAGGCACGATGGCGACACCGGAGACCGACACCCCCTACGGCCCCCGCTCCGCCGTCCCGGCCGGCGACGCCCCCGTTCCGGGAAGCGGCGACGGCACGGCACCGGCCGAGAACGGCAGGCCGTGACCGCCGCCGGTGTGGTCGCCGCAGTCCTGCTCCTCGCGGTGGCCGCCTACACCTGCGCCGGCGGCACCGACTACGGCGCGGGCTTCTGGGACCTGACGGCGGGCGGCACGGAACGCGGAAAGCGTCCCCGCTGGCTCATCGACCACGCCATGGCCCCGGTCTGGGAGGTCAACAACGTCTGGCTCATCTTCGTCCTGGTCATCATGTGGACCGGGTTCCCGGTGTTCTTCCAGACCGTGTTCTCCGCGATGTGGCTGCCGCTGGCCCTCGCCACCATCGGCATCGTCCTGCGCGGCGCCGGCTTCGCCCTGCGCAAGCCGACCCGCAGGATCGCCGGACGGCGGGTCTACGGCGCCGTGTTCGCCATCTCCTCCCTCCTCACCCCGTTCTTCCTCGGCGCCGCCGCGGGCGGAATCGCCTCGGGGCGGGTGGGACCGGGCACCGAGCCGACGGCGCACGCCTGGTTCAACCCGACTTCCGTCTTCTTCGGCCTGCTGGCCGTCGTCGGGACGGCGCTGCTCGGGGCGGTGTTCCTGGCCGCGGACGCCGTCCGCTACGAAGCCCCCGACCTGCACGCGTACTTCCGGCGGCGGGCGTCGGCCGCCCTCGCCGCCTTCGCCGTGCTGGGGGCGGTCACGCTGATCGTCGCCCACGGCGACGCACCCCACCTGTGGCACGGCCTCACCCACGGCGCCGGGCTCGTCCTCGTCATCGTGTCCGTACTGGCCACTCTCGTCACCGCATGGCTGCTGCTGCGCACCTCCGGGGCGTGGTCCCGGCCGGCGGCCGTCGTCCTCATGGCGTCGGCCGTGCTCGCCTGGGGCGTGGCGCAGCGCCCGTACCTCATCCCCGGCCGGCTGACGGTGGCCGAGGCGGCGGGGGCGCCCAGCACCCTGCACTGGCTGCTCATCGTGACCGTCGTGGCCGTGGTCCTGGTCTTCCCCGCCGTGGCCCTCCTGTACCGGCTCGACACCCGTGGCGAACTGGAACCCCTCACGGACGCCGACCTGCGCCGGGGCGGCCCGGAACACGGGGGATGACGCACCGGGGATCCAGAACGGCACGCGCAGGAGGGAACATGCGTCAGCCGTTGCCGTACCGGAAGCGACTGCCATGCACCGTCTGCCCGGGGATCCGACCATGCTCCACGGGAGTACTCCTGGCCCATCCGCGGCCGCCGTCGCGGGTGCCGCGCCGTTCCTACGGCGCGGAGCCCCGGTTCAGGGCCGCGTCGAGGGTGATCGCCGCGTCGATGAGGGCGAGGTGGGTGAACGCCTGCGGGAAGTTGCCCAGTTGGCGACCGGTGAGGTCGATCTCCTCGGAGTAGAGGCCCAGGTGGTTGGCGTAGCCCAGCATCTTCTCCAGGACGAGCCGGGCCTGGTCGATCCGTCCGGCCCGGGCGAGTGCGTCGACATACATGAAGGTGCACAGCGAGAAGGTGCCCTCGGAACCGCGCAGGCCGTCCGGCGACGCCCCGGGGTTGTAGCGGTACACCAGGCTGTCGCTGACCAGTTCCTGCTCCATCGCGTCGAGGGTGGAGCCCCACATCGGGTCCTGGGGGGTGAGGAAGCCGACGGTGGGCATGCGCAGGAGCGACGAGTCCAGGACCCGGCTGCCGTAGTGCTGGACGAACGCGCCGCGGTCCTCGTTCCATCCGCGTTCCATGACCTGTTCGAAGATCCGGTCCCGTGTGGCGCTCCAGTGCTGTGCCGGTGCGGGGCGGCCGCTGAAGTCGACGAGCCGCAGCGCCCGGTCGAACGCCACCCAGGACATCACGCGGCCGTAGGTGAAGTCCTGGGCCCCGCCGCGGGTCTCCCACAGGCCCTCGTCGGCCGAGTCCCAGTGGTCCGCCAGCCAGTCCAGCACGTGGATCAGGCCTTTCCATCCGCGGTACCCGAGGTTGATGCCGTGCCTCTGGGCGAAGGAGATGCTGTCCAACGCCTCGCCGTAGATGTCCATCTGGAGCTGGGTGGCCGCTCCGTTGCCGATACGGACGGGCGCCGAGCGTTCGTAGCCCTCCCAGTGGTCCAGGGTCTCCTCCTTCAGGTCGGAGGAGCCGTCGACCGCGTACATGATGTTCAGCGGCCCGGTTTCCCCCTGTTCGCCCGCCCGTTCCTCGATCCGGTTACCGAGCCACCCGATGAACGCCTGCGCCTCCTCGGTGAAGCCCATACCGAGCAGGGCGTACACGGAGAACGAGGCGTCCCGGATCCACGTGTACCGGTAGTCCCAGTTGCGCTCGCCGCCGAGCTGCTCGGGCAGGCCGGCGGTGGGGGCTGCGACCACCGCGCCGGTGGGGGCGTAGGTCATCAGCTTCAGGGTCACGGCGGAGCGCTCCACCGCCTCGCGCCAGCGGCCCGTGTAGCGGGATCCGCTCAGCCAGGTCCGCCAGAAGTGGATGGTGGCGTGGAAGATCTCCTCGTACTCGGCGAGGGTGATCTGCCGGGGCGGGCCGTCGGCGGCGGACTCCAGGATCAGGCCGCGCTGCTGCCCCGCCTGCAGGCGCAGGGTGAGGTGCAGGTCGCGTTCGCCACCCGTGAGGAGGTGGGCCAGCCGCTCGTCCTCCGGTTCCCGGACAGTGTGCACGGTCAGGGAGGTGCCGTCGGCGGTGAACACCGCCCCGTTCTCCGTGAGGTGCAGGTCGTGGGACTGGCGCCCGTAGTCGAACCGGGGCGCGATGTCGACGTCGAAGGTCATGCTGCCGCGCACGCAGCGGACCATGCGGACGAGCCGGTGCCGGTCGGTGACCGTGGTACCGGTCAGGGGCATGAAGTCGACCACCTCTCCGGCGCCGGCCTCGGTCATGAAGCGGGTGACCAGGACCGCGGTGTCGGGCAGGTACAACTGCTTGGTCGCGTACGTCGTGTGGGCCGGGCGGACCGTGCAGTGGCCGCCCTTGCCCTTGTCCAGCAGGGCGCCGAACACGCTGGGGGAATCGAATCGCGGACAGCAGAACCAGTCGACCACTCCGTCGGAGGTCACCAGCGCAGCGGTCTGCAGATCACCTATCAGGCCGTGGTTCTCGATCAGCGGGTACTCGTCCATAGGGGCGTCCCTTCCGGCATTCGTCGCCGCCCGGATCTCGGCCCCCCGGACCAGCGTATGCCGGGCCCGCGGCACCGTCCCGCTGAGCCCGGCCCCCACGGCGTACGGTGTGCGCCGCGGGCGGCTTCCCGAGCAGCCCGGCCGGCTCCGCCCCGGCCACGGGACGCGGGGCGGTTTCAGCCCTCGCCTCCGACGCCACGGTCGGGTGCGCTCATGTCCCCCGTGGCGGGAATGCCGTCGGCGAGCCCGTAGCGCAGGTACACGCTGCCCTTCGGGCCTGTCGCCGGGGGTGCGAGGAGCGTGAGGTTGGTGGGCACCGCGCCGTCGCCGAACACCTTCTTCCCCACGCCGAGCACGATGGGGTGCAGCCAGAGGTCGAGACGGTCGAAGAGCTTCTCGCGCAGGAGGGACTGCACGAAGTTCAAGCTGCCGACGACCTTCACGTTCTCGTGGCGGTCACGGATCTCGCGCACACCGGCGAGGTCCGGGCCGAGCTGGGTGGAGCCGGCCCACGAGAGGTCGGGCCTGCCGCGGGAGGCCACGTACTTCGGGACGCGGTTGAAGAGCGTGGCGATCTCGTTGTCCTCACCACCTTCCTGGTGAGGCCAGTAGGCGGCGAAGATGTCGTAGGTCCGGCGGCCGAGCAGGAGGGCGTCCGTGCCCTCGTACGCGGCGCCGACCTGCGCGCCGGCGACCTCGTCCAGCAGAGGCGCCTGCCAGCCGCCGAACGGGAACCCCACCGGGTCCTCGTCGGGGCCGCCGGGCGCCTGCCCGACGAGGTCGAGGGTCGCGAACATCTCGATGTGGATGAGGCCCATGGCTTGCTCCCGGTGAGTCGGTCGTCTCCGTCAAGGGATAGACCCGCGCAGGGCCGCGGACTCATCGCCGCGCCGGAGCCCGGCTTCTATCGCACCGCCGGCGTCTCCCCGGACGGCGCCGGCCGCGCGCTCGGGGCGACCGGCCGGGGCCGCGTCGGCGGTACGGTCGCGAGGCGCTGTGCCGCCTCGTCGGCGGTGTAGGCGGAGGCGAAGGTGAACGCACGCGGGGACGGCCCGTGCGCCCGCAGGTCCGCCAGGCGCTCCAAGGCTTCGCCGACCGTCGGGAGATGCCCGGCCGGGACCCACCACAGCACCATGTGCGCCTCGATGTGCCGCGCGAACCATTCGCGGCGCCGCCGCATCACCTCCAGGTGACCGCTGCGGTAGGCGAAGTCCCACAGGGCCTCCTGCGTCTCCCACACGGACAGGTTGACGACGACGTCCTCACCGGCCGGGCGTAGGCCGGTGGCATCGTCCGCCCCCTCCTCCACGAGGCGCCACACGAAGCCGGGCGCGGCGTCGGCGGCGGCGTTGACCGGATCGAGCATCTCGACGAACGGTGCCATGCATGGGTCGTCGAAGGGGTGGAGGAGCGTGGCGACGTTGAGCTGGGCGAGGTGGGTGGCATGCGCGGCTTCGGTCATGGCCTCATCCCAGCACAGCTCCATTTTCTATGTCAATGCTGATTGGTTTTAGAAGCCTCCAGCACCACGCAACACTCCCCCGGCCGTGCGTCCATGCGGGCGCGGACGGGGCCGTCGGCACCGAGCAGTCCCTGCAGCAGCGCGAGATTCATGCCACAGACGAGCGGGGGGAAGCGTTCGGCCACCGCGTGGAAGGGGCAGTTGCGCATCCGGACGACACACGCGACCCCTTCGGCCGCCTCCTCGCCGCCGCTGCCCTCGTCGCGCCCGCCGCCCGCGCTGCCTTCGCCGCCCCTGCCGCCCCCGTCGTGCCCGTCGTCCCCGTCGCGCAGGGCCTCCCCGTCAGCCCCGTCGCCTCCGTCGGCGCCCTCGGTGTGCGGTTCGTAGCCGCGGGCGGCCAGCACCTCCATGGCCTCTTCGAGGCCGCCGCAGGGCGCCGCCGAGCCGCGCAGGGCCTCACCCCGCCGACGCGCGGCGGCGCACAGCTCGGCGTCCAGGCCCGCCTGCTCGGCGGCCTCGGCGAGCAGCTCGGCGACGGTGCGGTAGTCACGGGCGGGCAGCGACACCGACCGCTCGGCCCGCGCCCGCGTGTACACCTTGGCCGGACGGCCGGCCCCGGGACCGGAGCGACCCGTGAGCCGGCGGCTGCCGCTCTCCAGCAGCCCGGCCTGGGCCAGCTTGTCCAGATGGTGTGCGGCGAGGGTGCGTGCCACCCCGGCCGCCTCGGCGGCTTCGTTGCGGCCGACCTCGCGGCCCTGCGCCACCACGTACTCGTACAGGCGGCGCCGCACCGGATCCTGCAACACCGCGATCGCATCGATATCCTTCACGCCGCCATTCTAGGAACAACGCAGATTGGACATAGAAGGCGAAGGAGCCCGGGGGCGGCCGGCCGACCGCAGTCGGGCGCCCGCGCCGCGCCGGTACGGCGCGACCCGGATCGGATGCGGAGCATGAAAAGATCAATGCCGTAAGTGCCGAATGCTGTGGGGAGTACAGATGTCCGAAGGACTGGTCCTGAAGGTCGCGCAGCTCGAACAGATCTGGGCCGACGCCGAATCGAAGCTTGACCAGAGGCGCCGCGACGAGATCGGGGACTACATCGCGCGGGCGAAGCAGGCCCTGAAGGACGGCAATGCACCGGCAGGGTACGCGGCGGCGGACAGGGCTCTTACGGGTCTGAAGACCGCGCGCATCTGACAGCGCGCCGCTTGCGGAGGCGCAGGTGTCGGAAGGTCCGGCGGTCCGGGGCCGCCGAGGTGCTCCGGTGAGGCCGATCGCGACGCGGTGCGAGGTCACCGAGCCGCCGCTCCGGGCACCATGCACCATGCCGGCATGAATCCTTCCGACCCGACATGCATGGCTGACCCGAGCACGCCGGGGTCGCTCTGAGCGGGGGCGACGGCGCAGGCACCTGCGAGTGGATCGCGACGAGGAGGCGTCCCGTCACGGGCCCTCGACAGCGGCTGCCCGACCCTCGCGGGGACCCGGCGGTCCCCCGCGGCACGCCGAGCGCCTCGCGGTCGTCGTACGGCGTGGCTTCGCATCCAGTGCGCTGCGGGCGACCTGCCCGCGTTGCTCGGGCAGCGGGTCAGGTTGGCGCCCCACCGTACTCATGCGCGGGACGAGGACAGAGCCTTCACCAGGTCGTCGCGGGTCATCTGGGAGCGGCCGGGGACATGGGCGGCAGCCGCCTTCTTGTAGAGGACGGCCTTCGAGAGGCCGCTGAGGTCTTCCTTCGGCACGGAGCGGATGCGCTTCTTGGCGGCGGGCTTCTTCTCGGTGGCCCTTCCGGAGGCGGTGGCCTTGCCGCCGGTGGCCTTGGGGCTGCTCCCGGCGCGTTCGACGCTGGCCCGCAGGGCCTCCATGAGGTCGACGACGCCGGTCGGCTCAGCCGGGGCCTCGGCCTTCTCGACGGTCTCGCCGGACCGCTTGGCCTCGATCAGGGCGGCGACCTTCTCCTGGAAGGTGTCGTGGAACTCGCCGGGGTCCCAGGTCATGCTCAGGGCCTCGATGAGCTGCTCGGCCATCTTCAGCTCCTTGCCGGAGGTCTTGGCCTTGCCGGGGAGGTTGTCGATCTCCTTCTTCGGGTCCCGGATCTCGTCGGCCCAGTGAAGGGTGTGGAGGGTGAGCAGCCCGTTCTCGGACTTGAGGGCGACCAGGTACTCGTGCTGGCGCATGACGAAGGTGGCGATACCGGCTTTGCCGGCCTTCGCGAGGGCCTGCTCCAAGAGGCTGTAGATCTTGCCGTACTCGGCGCCGCGCGGGCCGAGGTAGTACGTCTTGTCGAAGAAGATCGGGTCGACCTCGGCGAGGTCGACGAACCCCGCGATGTCCAGGGAGCGGGAGCGGCCCGGGGCGATCTCGTCGAGTTCCCTCGGTTCGACCAGGACGTACTCACCGCCGATGTCGTAGCCCTTGACGATGTCGTCCAGCTCGACCTCCTTACCGGTGCGCTCGTTCACCCGCCGGTTGCGGATCCGGTCCGACGTGCCGCGCTGGAGCTGGTGGAAGTGAACGGTGTGGCTGTCGGTGGCCGGGTAGAGGCCCACCGGCAGGCTGACCAGCCCGAACGACAGATTTCCGGCCCATACCGGACGTGCCATGACTACCACCGCCTTCCGTGCACCCCGACACTTCCGGCTCGGGGCCTCAGCCCAGTGATCTCACCCCGTGCCATGAAGCACCCCGCGCGGGCCCGGGGGCACGGTCCCGTGAAGAGGAGGGGGAGGCTGGGCCGTGCCCCCGGCATGGGGCGTCTACCCAGGCCGCGCCGTCCCATGGCCCCGGCACACGCCGGGCGTGGCGTTTGCCGGGCAGGCGTCCCCGCCCCACGGCGTCGCGGTGTCGTGGAGTTCGAAGGCCGCGACGGGGTGCACATCGCGCGGGAACTGCACGATTCGCTCACTCACCAGATCTCGGTCATCAAGGTGCAGTCCGAAGCCGCCGTCCACGTGGCCCGCAAGCGCGGCGAAGAGGTGGCGGAGGCACTGCTGGCGATCCGGGAGGCCGGCCGGGAGGCATCCCGGGAGCTCCGGGCGACCCTGGAGGCGCTGCGCGACGACGACACCACCCCGCCGCACGGCATCGACCACGTCACCGAACTCGTCGACCGGGCCGGCAAGAGCGGCTTGGAGGCGACGCTGACGATCGAGGGCCGGCGGCACGACGTACCGGCCGCGGTAGGCCGGACCGCCTACCGGGTCGTGCAGGAATCGCTGACCAACATCGCCCGTCACTCGGGCGCCGACACGGCATCGGTCCACATCGACTACCGGCCGGACACCCTCGCGATCCGCATCGACGACGACGGCACCGCCACACCGGACAGCGCACCGCGGCCCGGGATCGGGCTCCTGGGGATGCGCGAACGCGTCACCGCCCTGGGCGGCCGGCTCCGCGCCGAACCGAGAAGCGAGGGCGGCTTCACCGTCCAGGCCGAACTTCCCGTGCCACGAGCCTCATGATCCGGGTCCTGCTGGTCGACGACCAGCCGCTCATCCGCAGCGGATTCCGCGCGTTCCTCGACCTCGAAGACGACATCGAGGTCGTGGCCGAGGCCGCCGACGGGAGCGAGGGCCTGGAACTCGCCGGAGTCCACCTGCCCGACATCGCGCTCGTCGACATCCAGATGCCGGTCATGGACGGCATCGAGACGACCCGGCGCATTGCCGCCGACCCGGCGCTGGCCGGCGTGCACGTCGTCATCCTCACCAACTACGGCCTCGACGAACACGTCTACAACGCCCTGCGCGCCGGAGCCGCCGGATTCCTCGTCAAAGACATCGTCCCCGAGGACTTCCTGCACGCCGTACGGGTGGCCGCGCGCGGCGACGCCCTCCTCGCCCCCTCGATCACCCGCAAGCTGATCAACCGGTACGTCACCCAGCGGCCGCCCGTCTCCACCGGTACGGCGCTGGAAGGACTGACCAGCCGCGAACGCGAGGCCGTCGTCCTGGTCGCGCAGGGCCTGTCCAACGACGAGATCGCGGACCGCATGGTGATCAGCCCTCTGACCGCGAAAACCCACATCAACCGGGCCATGACCAAACTCCACGCCCGCGACCGCGCCCAGCTGGTGGTCCTCGCCTACGAGTCGGGCCTGGTCACCCCGCGCAACAGCTGACAACCGGCGACGGC
>NZ_JBSGZP010000092.1:0-15974 GCF_053611065.1 Streptomyces sp. NPDC054840 | reverse complement strand
GCGACGGGATGATCACGGTGAGCAGCAGCTGCTCGCCGTTGCGCAGCAGCATCCGGGTCTCCAGGGCCGCCTGCTGTCGGGCACCTACGCGCGGACCCCGCTGCCGGGGTAGCGGGTACGGCTGCGGGAGCGGTGGCCTGCACCACCCGCCATCCTGCCCGGTTCATCCGCTCGACGCGGGAGTCGTGGCTCGGCCCCTGTCCCCGATCCCCTCGGCGTGTCAGGCGGGTTCCGGTCGGTCCGGCCCGTCAGCTGCCGAAGGCGGTCAGGGCCAGGCGCTGGGCCACCGCCGGGAAGCCGTTGAGGGAGGACGAGGTGCCCATCGAGTAGACCACGCGCCGATCGAGGTTCCGGGAGGCGAAGACGCCGCTCCTGTATCCCGGGTCGGAGCCCGTCTTGCCCCACAGGACGGAGCCGTCGGGCAGCGGCACGGACATCAGCCCGACACTGAAGCAGGCCGTGCCCTTGCCGGGACCGGTGTTGCAGTTCGAGTCGTTGGCGTACGGCAGGGGCTTGCCGTCGGCGCCCTTCGGCAGCGTGAACAGCTCCGCGGCCTGTGCCGGGCGCAGCAGTCGGCCGTCGAACAGGCCGGAGACGAAGCGGTCCAGGTCGCCCGTGGTGGACGTCATGCTGGCGGGCAGACCGCCCTGTACGTTGACGTCGACCAGCTCGCCGTTGCTCCTCGGCTGGTAGCCGGGCAGGTACGGCCGCGGCACGGGCGTGCTGCGGCCCGGCGCGGCGGCCTCGGTCTCCCGCATCTTCAGCGGCTTCAGGATGCGGGCCGTCACCTCGTACTGGTAGGAGTGCCCGGTGATGTCCTCGATGAGCTTGCCGGCGACGTGGTAGCCGAAGGAGTTGTATTCCTGGAGGGTGCCGGGGCGGAAGCGCGAGCCGGGTGCCGGCCGGCCTTCCGGGCGGAGCGTCTGCCGGATCACCTCGTCGAAGGTGACGTAGTCGTGGCGCCGATCGATGTCCTCGTCCGGCGAGGTGGGCGGGGCGCCCTCGAAGTCCTGGGGCAGGCCGCTGGTGTGGTTGAGCAGCTGCCGTACGCTGATGGGCTCCTCGAACCGGCTCTCCGGCAGCAGTCCGGGCAGGTAGTGCTGCACGCTCCGGTCCAGGTCGACGCGGCCCTCGGCCGACAACTGGAGCAGGATCACCGCTTCCATGGGCTTGCTCACGCTGCCGATCCGGAAGTGAGCGCCGAGCCTGACGCGCTGCCCGCTGATGACGTCCCCCGACGCACCCCGCCACGTCTGCCCGTTCTTGTGCAGCTCGGCCACGACTCCGGCGGCACCGTCGTCCGGTCGCACGGTGATCGCCTCTCTCAGGGCGGCACGGTCCAGGGGAGCGGGGGGCTCTGCGCCGGCGGCCTGAGCGGGGGCGACGACTGCGAACACCAAGGCGGCGGCGGTCAGGGACAGGGCCGAGGAACGGCGCATGGGGAAAGCTCCACTCGGAAGGCGGGTGATGACGTCCCGGCGAGTCTGTCCGCCGGCCTGTCCGGGTTCGACGGGGATCACCCCCACCCCGACCCCGAACCGTCCCTGACCCCGTATCAGGGACGCCCTCCGCCTGGACCACCTCGCGCCCGCCGAAGCGGCCGTTCTGCCGGGCCGCGGCCACGGTGTCCTCACCGTCCTGCGCGGCGCACCGTCGGCTCGGGTGTGCCGTGCGCCCGGCGCGAGCCGTGACACGCCCGTCGGCCACCCTGCGCGGTCGCGCGCCCTCACGGCGCGTCCTCCCCGGCCCGGGCCAGCGCGAGTACGCCCCCGCAGATCAGGGCGATGCCCAGCAGTTGGGGGAGGAGCCACCAGCCCGACCGCAGGTGTTCCTCGTACAGGACCACGCCCAGCGCGATGCTGATGCTCGCGTCGCCGAGGGTCAGCGCCGGCTGCGAGGCGACCAGCGGGCCGCCCTGCATGGCGTGTTCCAGCAGGAGCAGGGCGCAGATGCCGCAGGCCCCGAAGGCGTACGTCTCCCAGGTCGTCAGGAAGGCGACGAAGCCGCTCTCGTCGAGGACGTGCACCGCGGACTTCATCAGCGCGGCGGTGAGCGCGTAACAGACGGCGGTGGCGGCGCCGAGGCAGCCGGCCCGGGCACGGCCGGGCGACAGGCGCAGCCCGGCCACGGCCAGGGCGGCCACCACGACCGCGCACGCCGCCAGGGCCACCACCCAGCGTTCGGGCGGCACGTCCGTACGGTTGCCCATGGGTGAGGCGGCCACCAGCGCGACCCCGAGCCCCGCCACCACCCCCGCCACGGCCAGCCACAGCACCCCCGGCAGCCGCTGTCGCGTCACCAGCGAGGCGATCAGCAGCGCGAGCGGCAGCTCCAGCACGAACAGCGGCTGTACGAGGGCCAGCGCACCCGTGGCCAGCGCCGCGGCCTGCCCCGCCCCGGCCGCGATCACGGCCAGGATGCCGCCGATCCACAGCGGCCGCCGCAACAGATCGAGGACCAGGCCGAAGCGGAAGCCGTCGCTCTGCGGCACGGTCAGCGCGGCCCGCCGCTGGAGGACGGTGGCGAGTGCGTTGCTGAACGCCGCGAACAGCGCGAAGAGGACCGGCAGGACGACGCCCATGCCCCGATCCTCACGGGGACCGCGGCCCCTCCGTGGCACGACACCGGGCCACGGCCGTCACGTTCCGCGCATTCCCCCGTCCGGACCTGCCGGCAGCCCTCAGGCATGCCCCGCGGCCCGGCGCAGGGCCAGCGCCGCGAGGGCCTCCGGGGCGCCGGCCTGGCCCCGGATACCGGGGAAGGCGTTGATGTCCACGATGAGCGGTGCCCCGCCGCCGGTGTCGATGATGTCCACGCCGTAGACGTCGAGCGCGAACACCGCGCCCACCTCGCGCACCAGATCCGCCCAGCCGGCAGGCAGTTCCATGAGCGGCAGGGGGCGGGTGGGGCCGCGGCCCCCCGGGGAGAGCTCGGACCGGCGCAGGGCCGAGAAGACCTGCTCCCCTATGGCCCACAGCTTGTGGTCCCAGCCGCTGTTGGGCGCGTACTCCTGCACCACGACCGGCTCGTGCGGCCATTCCCGGGCCAACTCCCGCAGGCGGGCCCCGTCGTTCACGCGGGCGACGAGGTCGCCCCGGCGGCTGCGCCGGCTCTTGACCACCACGGGGGTGTCGAGCCGGGCCCCGGCGGCCCACACCCCGAGGGAGTCGTGGGTACGGGTCGCGGCGAAGGGCAGCCCGGCCCGCAGGGCGAGCTGGGCCATCTCCGTACGGTCCTGGCACAGCTCGGTCGCCGCCGCGGAGTTCACCACGGCCGCTCCCCGCCGCTCCAGGTAGCGCGCGAGACCCAGCGCGTGCGGTGTCCGCGACTTCAGCAGGTACACCTCGGCGAGCGGCAACGGCACGTCCCCGAGCGTGACCGGATCGAGGGCTTCGACCGCGTGCTCCGGGGCCAGCAGCGCGGTGGTGTCCGCCAGCAGCGGGTGCCCGGGCTCCGGGGTGATCAGGCCGATCTTCACGCGCCGTCACCTCCCACGGCCGAGACCTGCGCCGGGATCGACAGGGGCAGCGGGTACGGCAGGGCCACGGGAGCCGGCGGTGGTGCGGAGCCACCCGTCCGCGCCAGTTCGAGGACGGCGCGGGCCACCCGCGCGGCGGCGTCCGGCACCTGCCGGAAGCTCGGGAAGTCGTTCACGTCGACGACCACCGGGCCGTCCGGGCCCAGCAGCACGTCCACGCCGTACAGGTCGAGCCCGTAGACCGCCCCCACCTGGACGGCGATCGCCGCCACCTCGGCCGACAGCGGCACGCGGCGCTCCCGTACGGACGGGTCCGGGTGCAGCGGGGAGCAGCGCTCGGTCGCGAACAGTTCCCCGCCGACCACGTACACCTTGATGTCGGTGCCCGAGTTGGACACGTAGGGCTGGGCGATGAGCAGGCCCTCGCCCGCGAGCGCGGGCAGCAGCGACTCCAGCCGCTCCGGCGAGGACACCAGGTGGACGGCCCGTCCGGAGCTGCCGTCCGCGGGCTTGACGACGAGCGGGTACTCCGCTTGCGGGATCTCCCTGAGCAACTCGGGGCGGGCCACCGCGTAGGTGGGCGGCAGCGGCAGGCCCCGGCCGCTCCCGAGGGCGGCGGCCAGCGCCTTGTCCCGTACGCCCCGGATGGACCGGGCGTCGTTGACGGTGGTCGTCCCGGCCGCGGCGGCGGCTTCGAGCAGCGTCAGACCGGGGCCGCCCGACACCGTCTTGAGCACCCAGGCGTCGTGCGCACCCGCGTCCACCACCTCGGTCATGCGCAGGAGCGAGCCGCCCGGCCGCACGACGTCCACCTGGTGCCCCCACGCGGTCAGCTGCCGGATCACCTCGTTCGGCATGCCGTCGTGGCGGTAGTGCTCCTCCACCAGGAAGCAGAGCCTCATGGACCTTCCCCATATTCCCCGGACGTCCGCCGATACCGTCCGGCGAGTTGTGACGTCACAGGATGTCATGGACCGCAATGTGATGATCGGTCCGAGTGTGGCCTTCCTCGCCGCCCTGCCCGCTCCGGATCCACGGGGGAGGGGCCGGGCCGTGGCCGGTCGGTGGACGGGGCGGCTGTGACGGGCTCGCAGGCCCTGTTGCCGGACCGGGCGAAGGTGCCGAAATCCCGGTGAATGATCGGACAATCGGCTGCTAGGTTGATCACGTGCCGAAGCTGAATCAGATCATCGCAGTGGAAAAGGGCGTCAAGTCCAAGTCCCTCCAAGAGCTCACCCAGGCTCACCACGACGTCCAGAAGCCCGCCCTGCTGGCGGGAATCTCCCGGACCTACCAGCCCAAGGACGAGGAGGGCGAGCAGCTGCCGCCCGAGTCCACCCGGGTCCAGGTCAAGGCCGAGGACGTGCTGCGGGGGACGGCGGGCACCCTGACGCGGCTGTTCGACGTGACGGCGACCAAGGACTGGGCCAACCGCACCGCGGCCGCCGACGTCGTCGTGGACGGGACGGTCCTGCTGGCGCAGGTGCCCGTGCCGTACCTGCTCTTCCTGGAGAAGCAGCTCACCGACATGCACACCTTCGTACGGAAGCTGCCGGTGCTGGACGCCTCCGAATCCTGGAACCTGGACCCGTCCACGGACTCCTGGAAGACGGACCCGGTGCGCACCATCCGCACCAAGAAGGTGCCGCGCAACCACGTGAAGGCCGAGGCCACCGAGAAGCACCCGGCGCAGGTCGAGGTGTACTACGAGGACGTTCCGGTCGGGTACTGGACGACCGTGAAGTTCTCCGGTGCGCTGCCGGCCCGTCGGGTCAACGAACTGCTCGACCGCGTGGAGAAGCTCCAGCAGGCCGTCAAGTTCGCCCGCGAGGAGGCCAACAGCGCCGAGGTCACCGATCAGAGGGTCGGCGACGCGGTGTTCGGCTACTTGTTCAAGTAGCCCCGAAGACTCCCTCTGTATGTCTGCAGGGGGTGCGCGAGAGCGCAAGCTGAAACTGATGTTGAAGCTGAACTGGGGTGTCAGTTGGGGGTTCGAATCCCTCCCCCGGCATTTCGAGCCGGGTTGGCCCAAGCTGGTAGAGGCGGCCCCGTTAATCTCAGATTCTCGCTCCAGTCTCAGTATTCGCCGCCGAACACCGGATCGACCGAGCGTGGACGATCATCGATGGATGGGGGTTCAAGTCCCCTCTGTGCCTCTTCTCATGGCGCGGTAGTTCAAAGGTAGAACACGTCGATCTAAGAATGATCCGCGACTCTTAAACGTGCCGGTGTGCGCAATTGGGTGGCACACAGGAGCCCGGGAGCTGGATATGCTCCCGGGCTCCGTCACGTTCCCGCCCCCGGTCCGGTCAGACCGGGACCGGTACGGACACGTACGTCCGGCCCGACTCGTTCTCGACGAGGATCGCCTTGACGTCCGCCGGGTCCACGGCCGCCGAACCGTCCAGCCCCGCGCCCTTGCCCTCGCCGTTCTCCTGGCTGCCCACGACCCAACTGCCGGCCGTCGTGCGCGTACCGTTCTTGGAGACGACGATCAGCCGGCACCGCTCACCCGGCGGCACTCCGGTGACCGCCGCGCGCACCCGCACCCACTTCGCCGCGGGCGTCATCTGTACGGTCATCCGCGCGCCCGAGGCCTGATCGGTCCCGGAGAGCGTCTTGGTCCCGGCGGGCGGCGGTGAAGGGTTCGCCGTGGCCGTCGGGGACGGCGGCACGGGCAGCGCCACCGCATCCGAATCGCCCGAGCCCAGCTGGGTGCCGGCCCAGAACACGGCGGCCAGCGAGGCCGCCACCGCCAGTCCCGCGAGCCCCGCGCGCCGTCGCGAGTCACCGGCCCGCTCACCGCGCATCTGCCGCAGTGTGCGCTGGAGCAGCAGGTCACCGCCCTGCGGCGGTCCGTCGAGGAACGCCTCGTCGGGCACCTCGCCCAGAGCCGCCTCCATCTCGCGCAACGCGGCCACCTCCTCCCGGCACTGCACGCATCCGCTCGTGTGTTCCTCGACCCGGCGGATCTCCTCGGCGTCCAAGACGCCGAGCACATAGGGGCCGAGCAGTTCCTCCTCGTGCCGCTGCCGGTTCATGCCACCACCTCACGCAGTCCGGCGGGCTGCTGGGGCGGCCTGCCCGATCGCTTTCCTTCTCTGGAACCGATGTCCCTGAATCCGTCGCTCTTGAAGACGTCGCGCAGCGCCTTGAGGGCGTAGTGCGAGCGAGATTTGACCGTACCCGCCGGGATGCCGAGGCTGTCGGCCGCCTCCGCCACGCTGAGCTGTCGGTAGTACAACTCCTTCAGGACGTCCCGGTGTTCCGGCGACAGCTGATCGAGGGCCCCCAGGACCGTCATGCTGTCCACCACGGAATCGGCGTGGTCCGCCTCCACCGGGGGAGCGGACGAGGCCCCGGAGACCTCGGGCGGCCGGGCGGCCTTCGCCCGGTACCGGTCGGTGATGATGTTGCGGGCCACCGTGAGCAGCCAGCCGCGCACCGAGCCCTTTCCGTTGACCAGCACCTCGGAGTGGCGCCAGGCCCGGATCAGCGTCTCCTGTACGACATCCTCGGCGGCGGCCCGGTCTCCGGTCAGCCGGGTGGCGTACGCGAGCAGGGCGTGACCGTGCTCCTCGTACACCGACTTGATCAGTGCCTCATCGGTCGAGCCCCGCCGAGTGCGGGGCCACAGTGGTCCGGCCATCTCACCCTCTCCGTCTTCCTCGCATATGTGGTGCGGTCGGAACACGCCACCGGGAAGGATTCGGTTCACGTGACGTGCGTCACCCGGGTTCCGTCGCCGGGTCCTGTCGCTCGGTTCCCGTCACTCGGTTCCCGTCACTCGGGCCGGGTCGCTCAGGTCCGGCAGGCGCGGCCCTCGTTGAGGCAGTCGACGACCTCGTCCATCTGCCGGTCGGTCATCGCGTTCACGAACATCGCGTGATCCGTCTTCGGGCTGTGCCGCTGCTCGGGGAAGGAGTCGAGGGCCACGTTCAGCCCCGCGGGGATCTCGTAGGCGAGGGAGACGCGCAGTTCGGGCACCGGGAAAGTGTCCTTCGGGCAGACGCCGTTCGCGGCGGTGAACAGCAGATGCGAGCGGTGCGTGACGCCGACGGTGTCGAGGCCGTTCCAGCAGCTCGGGAAGACGAGGGTGCGGGTGACGCGCTCGCCCGCGGGGCAGCGCGGATAGCGGGTGGTGGCCCGGTCGGGGGAGCCCGAACACCCCCAGCGGGCCCGGACGTCGGCCTCGCCGGCCGCCGTGTACGCGACGGCGTCGCCGGTCATCCCGCGCAGGAAGCGCGGCATCGGCACCACCTTGCTCACGGGATTGCCGCGGAACTCCACCAGGACCGAGGACTCGGGCACGATCTCGCCGACGTTCCCGTGCCCGGCGGAGTCCTCGTGCGGGCGCGTGCCCGGGCGGTCGGGGCGACGCAGGACGGGCCAGTAGTACGTGGACCGGTCGCCGCCCGCACAGCTCGTGGCGGCCGCGTCCAGCGAGACCTCCGTCGACAGCGCGTCGGTGGAGAGGTTACCCACGTAGGCGTGCGTGTGATGGGCACCGCCCGGCAGACCGGGCGAGACCACGAGGTTGTCCTCGTTGTAGTGACCCTCCTCGTTGCGGCCGCAACTCACCACCATCGAACCGGACGATCCCTCGGCCCCGGGGGCGGGAGCGGTTGCCGGGACGCGCGGGACATCACGTATCTCCACGTAGTCGGACGCCACCGGCCGCCCGTCCGCCGCCCCGGCGTGCGGACCGGCCGCCCGCGACGCCCCCAGTACCGCTGCGATCAGCCCGCCGCCCAGGACCAGGCAGACGGCGAGAGTGAGCAGCCGGTGTTCGTTCCCCATGCCGGTCACGGTTGCCGGTGGCGTCCCTGTCGTCAACCTGGCATCCGAATGGCGGTCGCGGGAAGATCGGTAGGCTGTCCCCATGACTGCGGGCGAGGGGGCCGAGGGCAGGAGCGCCGATCCTGACGGCGAGGGCTGGGGTGCCACGCGCTCCTGGGTGGAGAAGGGGTTGTCCGAGGCCGAACGCATCGAGAGGGTCGTACGGCTGCGCGGCGGCTGGACCGCACAGATGCGCCGCCTGGACCTCGGCGGCCCGGACGGCCGGCGCTCGCTCGTGCTGCGGTCCTTCGTCGCACCCTTCTACGTCCGGGCCGCGCAGGGCCTGCTGACCCGTGAGGCGGCCGTCCTGCGCCTGCTCGAAGGCACGGACGTGCCGGCGGCCGCGTTGGTGGCGGTGGATGCGACAGCGCAGTACTGCGACCACCCCTCCTTGCTGATGTCCCTGCTGCCGGGATCCGTACGCCTGGACGATCGGCATGCCGACGCCCGCGCCGACCTGCTGGCCCGCCAACTGGTGCGTATCCATCAGCTGCCGATTGCGGTAGAGCAACGGCCCCGCACCTATGAGGCCTGGACCTCGCCCGAGCGGGTGAGCCCGCCCCCGGCCACGGGGCGGCCCGAGCTCTGGCAGCGGGCGGTCGACGTCATCCGCCGCGACCCCCCGGACCATCAGGGCCGCTTCCTGCACCGGGACTTCCATCCGGGGAACGTCCTCTTCACGGGTACGGGCGAGGATCTTCGGATCAGTGGTGTCGTCGACTGGGTGGAGACCTCCTGGGGGCCCGCCGACCTGGACGTGGCGCACTGCTCGACCGCCCTCGCCCTGCTGCACGGTGTTCCGGCGGGGATGCGCTTCGCCGACCGCTATGCCGCCGCGGGAGGAACCCTGGCCGAAGACCGCACCGCCCATCTCCACTGGAGGCTGCTGGACGCGCTGGCCTTCGCTCCGGACGCGGAGAAGGTCGCCGTGCCCTGGCGCGAGCTGGGCCGCGTCGACCTGACGGCCCGAGTCCTGACCCAGAGGCTGGAGGGGTACATCCACGCCCTCTTCGAGAGGTATGCCTGAATCGCCAGGCCGCCAGGCCGCCAGGACACCGGCCGCTCCCGCTCTCGTCCTTCGCCCGCTGGTGCGTGGATGACGTCGCCGCACTGCTCCAGGCCTCCCCGGACCCCAGGCCGGAGTCCGAGGACGACGGACTGAGGTGGGTGCGGGCCCAGGAGCGGGGCTGGGCGGCCGGTCTCCGGTTCGGCTTCGCCGTCCTGGAGACCGGCCCGGACGCGTCGTCCTCCGCGCGACTCGTGGCCACGTCGTCCTCAAGGAGGTCGCGCCCGGCAAGGCCGCCGCAGAGGTCGGCTACTGGACGGCGGCCGGGGCGCGGGGCCGGGGGTGCGGCCCCCCGAGCCGGCAAGCCGTCACCGCCTGGTCCCTGGACGCCTTCAGGGCCGCCGGCCTCGAACGCCTCGAACTGCTCCACCAGGTGGACAACCGCGCGTCCTGCCGCGTCGCGGTCCAGGCCCGCACTTCAGAGGGGCGGTTTCAGGCGGGTTGGGTGCCGGCGGCCTGTGCTTTCTTGAACGCCTCTTCGCAGGCAGGAGTGCTGTTCACGGCCACGAGCGAGAGATGTTCGCGCGAGCCGGGCCTGTCCTCGTGCACGACCATGAGATGCCATGTGCCTTTGGTCAGCGAATATGCGACGGTGTGGGGCCTCTTCAGGCGCTGGGTGAGCTGCCATTGACGGCTGGTGAGGTTGTCCCGGAGCGGATGCCTGCGTCCTCGCCGCTCGGTTGCGGGCGGGGACCGAGGGCACCGCCTAGCGGTCGATCAGGTCAGCGGGTGGCTGCGTTGCGCAGGGCGAGGGTGGTGCGGGCGGCGGCTGCGAGGTCGGTTTCCCGGACCAGGCGTACGCCGACGATGTTGACGGCGTCGCTCCATGCGCAGAGGGTCTGGTCGCCGTCGGGCCCGGTCACGTGGCCGCAGCTGAGGCCGCCGCCGTGCTGGCCCGCGTCGAAGCGACTCACGTCGCGGGCCTTGCTCGCGGTGAAGAAGTCGCGGAGCTCCTGGGCGACCGATTTGGTCGCCTTGTTCTCGGCGACCTTGGGGTCCCAGTCAGCGCTGTTGACCAGGACGAAGAGGTCGTAGGACCCGTTGGCGTCCTGGTCGTAGTAGCCGGTGCGCATGCTGTGGGGGAGTTTCCGGTCGGCCAGCACTTCGGTCTCGGCACGTGTGGCGTCCTCGCCGGTCAGGAGGCGGAAGCGGTCGAAGAGGAGCGGGAGGACGATGACGGGGTACTCCTCGGTGCCGTCCGCGGCGACCGTTTCGATGGCGCGGGGTTCCGGATGGTAGGAGGCGGCAGCCTTCACGCTCGCGACGGCGGCGATGAACACGCTCACGCCCGCGATGAACCAGGTGCGCTTCCTTTTCCCCCGCACCGCTTGTGCCGGATCGCTGCCGGGCGGGGTGGACTGCGCGCGCCAGGCGCGGGTCAGCCACCAGAGCACGCCGATGCCTATGGCGGCGGGGATCATGTAGCCGATGACCTCGCCGAAGGCGAAGGACTGTGAGGTGGGGTCGATGGAAGCGACGATCATGCCGGGCATCGTACGTGTGATCGAAACTTGCTGAACTGCAATTACGTCACGGACCAGGCTCCACGCCGGCTCGTGCCGGTATGGAGTGTGCGGGACAGGCCCTGGTCCCCTCACGGGACGCAATACGGCCGGGGCCACCCCCCACCCTCCTCGCATCCCAACGGGCGCGCGGGACGGGGTGCAGCGCCCGCACCGGCCGCTGCCGGGCGCGCATCCGAGCTCTGCCGGTACGGGGGCGCTTGCCGAAGCACGACGGACGTCACCGACAAGGAACACGCTTGGCACCGTTGTCGGAATGGTTGCAGATCCGCTGTCACTGTCAGGTCTGGCACTTGTGCTCAGCGTGCCAGAGGACTTCGCCCGTGACGCGCGCACCAACGTTCGGGAGTTCGGCCTCGCGAGGCATTGCTGTGATCTCGGTCAGCCCGACCACGTCCGGAACGCCGTCGATCCGCAGGAAGACACCAAAGTGGCGCCGGCCGATGACTTCGCCAGCCACCGGTGTTCCACCGGCAGGGCCTTGCGCGTCGTGGGCCAGGGAGCCCGACCCCTGCTCCGACCTCAGCGCCGTCAGCAGGCCATGAGTACTCGTTCACACCTACCAACAGCCTTCAAGTGCGGCTGGCACGCGCAGACGTCATCGTGTTGCCGACAGCCGCCGGGAGCCACGGGCGAACGCCCGCGACACCGGCCTGCCGCGTGTTCGCGACCGAAACTACTTCTTGTTCGTCGTTTTGTCCGCCAGGTCTTCCTGGAAGGGCTTCTCGCATGCGGGCCCGGTGTCGTTGGCAATGAAGCTCGTCCAGTCCGTCCCATCCGCCCGGCCCTGGGGGTGGTGCCACGCCATGATTTTCCAGCCGCTCTTGTCGAACGCCTTGGTGACCGACTGCCGCTCGTCGGAACTCCCGCTCTCCTTCCAGCCGCGGCTGACCAGCGTGGCGACCGTGGTGTCGAAGGACTTCCTGGGGTCGGTGGATTTCGCGCCGTCCGCCTGCCACCTGACCGTGCAGGACTTGAGGCCCGGCGGGACGTCGTCCGCGGGCTGCCTCGCGGTGAACCCGGCCGCTGTGGCGGCGGCCTCTATCTCCTTTCTCACCGCTTCGATGTCCAGGCTGGCGCCCGATTCCGTCTGCGCCACGGCGGGCCCATCGGCTGACGGCACGACACCGTCATGTGCCCGGACCGAATCACCTTCACTTCCGCACCCCGCGATCAACAGCACCGCACCGGCGGCCGTGACCGCCCACCTCACCTTGCGCACGACGACGCATCCCCCTTCACGCGGACCCGTGGCCGCGATCAAAGCAGCAGTCTGCCACCGGCGCACGCCGGCGCGAACTGCGTTCGCTCACCGTCCGATGGCTGCGCAGCCACGGCTGTCAGGGCTGGGGGCGAATGCTGTTGGCCCGCGTACTCGGAACGTGAACCGCGGGCCGCCACCCCGCCTGCTTGACGCAGGTCCGGTCCCTCGCCGGCAGCTTGCCGGTGGCCAAGTACCGGTTGACCTGGTCGTCCACGCAGGTGTTGCCGTAGTGTCCGAAGAGGGCGTGCCGGTTGGCGCCCTCGAGCGTGACCAGCCTGGAGCTCGGCAGCTGCTTGTGCAGCTCGACGCTTCCTTTGTACGTCGTACGCGGGTCACCGGTGGCGGCGACGATCAGTGCAGGGGCATCGCGCCGCACCCGGGTGGGCTCTTCGCGCGGCGAGTCCCAGAAGGCGCACGGGTTGATGTTGTTGGTCAGAGGGCCGAACAGCGGGTGCGCGGTGCGGTTGCGCTCGATGTCCCGCCAGTAGAGCTCGGGATCGCGCGCGGCGGCCACGTCCCCGCAGATGACGGCGGACTGCGCGCCGGTGGGCTCGCCCTCACCGCGCAGCACGTACCGGAGCTCCGGGACGAGCGGAGGCGGCACCGTCGTCGGCCGGCCCTCCGCGGCTTTGGCCAGTACGGAAAGCAGCTCGCCGAACGACGCCCGCGCCGGGGCGGTGTCGTCCGCGATGCCCGAGAAGAGGAGGAGCGGCACCTGGCTGTCGTCGATCCGGAAGGCATCCGCGCCGGCGCCGATGGTCAGCGGACCGCGCGCGGCCGCCGCGACGATGCGGTCGACGGCGGCGAGCACCTCGGCGCGGCTGCGGCCGAGGCCGTAGGTGTCGTGGTGCTCCGCGGCCCAGGCGGCCCAGTCGGACAGCGCCTTCTCGTTCTCACGCTCGGTGCCCTTCAGCAGCCGGGGTCGGTAGTCGCTCGGGTTGATCGCCCCGTCCAGCACCATCCGGTCGTGGCGGCCGGGGAACATCTGCGTGTAGACCGTGCCCAGGTAGGTGCCGTACGAGTAGCCCAGGAAGGAGATCTTCCGCTCACCGAGCGTGCCGCGGATGACGTCCATGTCGCGGGCCGTGTTGCGGGTGGTGATGTGCGGGAGCACCGCGGCGCCGGTGGCCCGGCACTTGTCGGCCAGGCTCTTCTGCAGGGCGACCTGGCGGTCGAAGCCCGCCCGGCCGGTGCCGGCGGACAGCCAGGTCATGCCGATGGGCAAGCCGCAGTCCAGCGCGGTGCTGCGCCCGATGAAGCGCGGGTCGAAGCCGACGATGTCGTAGCGCGCGCCGACCTCCTTCATCGACGCGCGGGCCTGCGGCGGGGACTGGAGCGCGGGACCGCCCGGACCGCCGTTGTTGAGGAGGATCGCGCCGATGCGGTGGCGGGTGTCGGTGGCTTTGAGCCGGGAGATCGCCACGGTGATCGTGCGCCCCTGGGGGTCGGCGTAGTCCAGGGGCACGGTCACGTCCGCGCACTGCACGCCTGCCTGGTCCAGATCGCGGCCCGTGGTGTCGTCGGGGCCCTTGATGCAGCTGCCCCAGCCGAGGTGCTGGCGGTAGTACCGGTCCAGTCCGGCCCCGGAGCTGTCCTGGGAGGGGGTCTCGGCGGCCGTGGCCAGGACGGGGGAGGACGTGAGGCAGGCGGCGAGGGTGAGGCCTACGGCTAAGGCGCGGCGGGCGGCGGGACTGACAATGGTCACGGGGTCTCCTTGAGCATCGTCCGCTTCGTGTGATCGCATACCCCGAGGCTAGGAACCCGCCCTGGTACGGCACATCGCCCAAGGGCACGAGGACCCCGGTCCCGTTCCCCCCTCTGGTCCGGGACCTGCGGCCCGGTCCAGCCTCCCCCTCCGGGAGGAGACCGTCGGCGGGGCTGCGGTGAGGGCCGTCCCGGCCCCGCGCCTGCCGTAAGGGGACATGGCCGGACTGGCATGTGTCAGGACAGAATCGACTGCCTCGTCGAGGACGCCATGGGGAAGCAGGCACTGGCCCTGCCGCTGCAACTGGACGCGGCCTGCCAGGCGGTCGATGACCTGGCGCACGCCACGGAGGAGGCCTTTCGGTCACATCCGACGTGGCCATCATGGGTCTGGTGATCCACCCGCCCGGCGGGCACCCTCAGCCGACCCCTGCGCGCCGGCTGGGGCCCAGGGCCGGACCCTCGGCAAGATCCGAAAGAGACGGCCTACATCGCCGAGCATCAGCCTGAATTCGCCCATGCACCGGAGAAGTGGAGCGAGCCGAACGAGACCAGCTGGACGTACTTCCGCAAGCTGTTCCCGCCGCGGTAGAGCCGGTCCCCACCCCGGCCCCGGTCCCCGTCCCGGACCCGCGCGGGGCGCGCACGGCCGCCGGACATGCCTGGTCAGGGCCCTGCCGAGGGACCCCTGGGGGGAGCCGCAGGGGCGGACAAGGGTTTTCCCCGTATCGAGTTCATCCCCGTGTTGCCTACTGTCTGCCCACCGGCGATCTTCCCCTGGTCCTGCGGCACACACGCCAACCCCACATGGCGTGAAGGCAGCACGGCCGGGGGGAGAGCCGGGACCGCCGTTGCCCGGCCCCGCCGTTGCGGCTCGGGCGACGTGGCGCGCGGCGGAGGCCGGGGCGAGCTCGACCAACTCGCTCCCGGTCCCGCGGCCGCCGGACACCTCCCACACTGCACTGACCGGCCGCTCCGGCATGCCCGGAACGGCCCTTGAAGGGGAACACGTGCACGCTTCCAGACGCAGGCTCATATCCGTGGTGGCCATGTCCGTCACCCTGCTCGCCGGCTCCGCGACCGCCTCCGTGGCCCTGGCCACGGAGACCCCCGCCGCGGCCCCCGCCGCCACGGTCGCCCCCACCGCGCCGGTCGAGAATCTCATCGTCGGATACAAGACGTCGGCCACCGAGGCCAGCTCGAACACCGCGGCGGCCGACGACGCCACCGCCAAGGGCAAGAAGGCCGGCAAGAAGGCGAAGTTCGACCGCCGCCTCGGCACCGGAGCGGCCCTCGTCAACCTGGGTGGTGCGACCGCCCCGGCCGACGCGGCGGACGTCATGGCCCAGTTCCGCGCAGACCCGGACGTCGCCTACGTCGAGCCGGACACCCGCGCCTACGCCATGGCCGTCACCCCGAACGACACCGAGTACGCCAAGCAGTGGGACCTCTTCGAGTCCACCGCCGGCATGAACGTCCCCGGTGCCTGGGACACGACCACGGGCTCCGGCGTCACCGTCGCCGTGATCGACACCGGCTACGTCGCCCACTCGGACGTCGCGCCGAACGTCGTCGCCGGCTACGACTTCATCTCGACCTCCTCCGAGGCCCGCGACGGCAACGGGCGGGACAGCAACCCCGCCGACGAGGGCGACTGGAACGCCACCGACGGCGAGTGCGGTGTCGGCTCCAAGGCCAGCACCTCCTCCTGGCACGGCACCCACGTCGCGGGCACCATCGCCGCGGCCACCAACAACTCCAAGGGTGTCGCCGGCATCGCCTACGGCGCGAAGATCCAGCCCGTCCGCGTCCTCGGCAAGTGCGGCGGCGCCACCTCGGACATCGTCGACGCGATCACCTGGGCCTCCGGCGGCTCCGTCGCGGGCGTCCCGGCCAACGCCACCCCCGCCAAGGTCATCAACATGAGCCTCGGCGGCTCGGGCACCTGCGGCACCAGCTACCAGAACGCCATCAACGCCGCCGTCGCCCGCGGTACGACCGTCGTCGTCGCCGCCGGCAACAGCAACGCCAACGCGTCCGGATTCTCGCCCGCCAGCTGCAACAACGTGATCAACGTGGCGTCGACGAACCGCGCCGGCG
>NZ_JBSGZP010000091.1:0-16038 GCF_053611065.1 Streptomyces sp. NPDC054840 | reverse complement strand
CCTCGGCGAAGCGCTCCAGCCCCTGCGGGTTGATGCTCAGGAACAGGTTCGGCTCGATGAGTTCCAGCTCCATGACCACCGGTTCCCTGGCCCCGTTCAACGCCAGGTCCACCCGGGCGAACAGCAGGTTGCCCGGGGCGGGAACCACGGCCAGCGCCGCCCGTGCCGTACGGAGCTCCGCCTCCGACGGCTGGTAGGGGGCGGCGCCGGGATGCGGCACACGGAAGTTGTCGATCAGCCCCGCCTCCGTCAGCAGGGCCTGCTTGCGGATCGCGTGGCTGAACGTGCCGCCCAAGAAGATCAGAGCCCGCTCCCCCTCCTCCACCAGCGGCAGATACGGCTGGACGATCGCCGTACGGCCCTGGTCGAGCAGCATCCGCGCGTGACGCTCGGCGTCCGCCCGGCGGCCGGGCTCGTAGCGCGCGGTGTCGCGTGCGCCCGAGGAGACGGCCGGCTTGACCACCACCCCCTGCGGCCCGTCGAAGTCCGCCGCGTCGCAGCGATCGCCCGGTTCGACGACCCGGGTGGGTACGACGGGGACCCCGCGCGCGGCGAGCTCCAGCAGATATCGCTTGTCGCTGTTCCAGCGCACCAGCGCCGCCGGATTCCACAGCCGGGTGACCTCGGCCGTCGCGTCCGCCCAGGCCAGGAACTCCGCCAGCCGGTCCGCGTAGTCCCAGGTCGACCGGATCACCGCGAGGTCGTAGCCGTCCCAGCGCGGTGCCTGCGCGTCCCAGGCCACCGCCTGCGCGGACAGGCCCGCCGCGCGCAACGCCGCCAGGATCAGCGGGAGATCCGCGTCCTGGTCGGCGCCGCCCTCGCTCGTCACGACCGCGATCCTCGCCGTACCCATGCGGGTCTCCCGTCCTCGCTCCGCGGGCCGCCCCGTGCGGTCGCCCCGGACGATCACTCTTCCACACACGCCACGGCGGGAACCCGATCGCCCGATCATGCGTCGTACCCGAGGTGGAAGACGGTCCGAGGCAGACAGGCGCGGCTCCGGTGGTGGTGGCGGACGTGGCGGGGAGCGGCGTGCGGCGCACCGCCCGGTGGCGCTGGGGCGCCGACGCCCGGGGCCGTACGACCTGGACGCGCGGGCGTGTCCTCGCGGTGCTCGCCGTACTGGGCGCGGCGCTGCTGGTGTTCCACTCGGCGGTCCCCGATGCGGCGGGCCGGCCGGGCAGTGCACTGGAGGCGTTCCTGCCCTGGCTGGGCCTCGTGGTTCCGGTCCTGCTCGTCTCGGCGCTGGTGCGCCGCTCGGCCACGGCCCTGGTGGCCGTCCTGTTGCCCGCCTCCGCGTGGGCGGGCCTCTTCGGCGGGCTGCTCCTGCCGGCGGACCGCGGGGGGCACGACATCACGGCCCTCCAGCACAATGTGAGCGACGAGAACCCCGACCCCACGGGCACGGCGCGCGCCCTGATCGGGTCCGCGCCGGACCTCATCGCCCTGGAGGAGCTGACGCCCTCGGCGCTGCCGGCCTACGAGACGGCGCTGGCGGCCGCGTACCCGTACCACGCGGTCGAGGGCACCGTCGGACTCTGGTCGAGACATCCGCTCACCGACGTCCGCCGCGTGGACATCAGGCCCGTGGGCATCCCGGAGGGCTGGAACCGTGGCCTGCGCTGCGGTGTGCGCACCCCCCGGGGCGAGATCGCGGTGTACGTGGCGCACCTGCCCTCGGTCCGTTTCCGGGCGACCGGGTTCGGTTCCGGCCTGCGGGACGAGAGCGCGCGGCTGCTGGGCGCGGCCGTCGCAGCCGAGAGGCTGGAACGGGTGCTCCTGCTGGGTGACCTCAACAGCACGGTGGACGACCGGGGTCTCGCCCCGCTGACCTCCCGGTTGAGTGCGCCGCGGCGGGGGCTGGCCTTCAGCTGGCCCGCGGTCCTCCCGGTCGCCCGGATCGACCAGATCCTGACCCGTTCGGCGACCGCAGCCGAGGTCTGGACGCTGCCCGCCACCGGCAGCGATCACCTGCCGGTCGCCGCCCGCATCAGGTTCGACGCCTCATAGCCGGACGGCGACCTTGCCGCGCACGTGGCCGTCCCGCAGGTAGCGGATGGCGTCGGGTACCTCGGCGAGCGGGTAGGTCCGGTCGACGGCGGGTGTCACCGAACCGGCCTCGATGAGTTCGGTGAGGTCTTCGAGGTCGCGGCTGCGCACGAGGGAGGCGTGGGCGCGCAGCCGGTGACCGACGAAGGGCGACAGCAGCATCGCGCCGAGTTGCCGGTGGTTGCCGCCGATCCAGTTGCCGCCGCCCTCGCCGCCGACGATGGTGAGGGTCCCGCTCGGGGTGAGGGCGCGGCGCAGCCGGGCGAGGGGCCGGTTGCCGGCGATGTCCAGGATGACGTCGTAGCGGCGGCTGCCGTCGACGGGGTCCTGCTGCGTGTAGTCGAGGACCTCGTCGGCACCGAGGGAGCGGACCAGATCGGTCTTGGTGGTGCTGCACACTCCGGTGACATGGGCGCCGTAGGCCTTGGCCACCTGTACGGCAAAGCTGCCCACGCCGCCCGAGGCGCCGAGGACGAGGACGCGCTGACCGGCCTTGACCCGTCCGCTGTCCCGGACGGCACCCAGGGCGGTGCACGCGGAGACCGGCACCGCCGCGGCCTGTTCGAAACCGAGGCTGGGCGGCTTCGGTGCGAGGGTGCCCTCCTTGGCGCGGGCGTACTCGGCGAACGACCCCGAGCAGTTGCCGTACACCTCGTCGCCCGGCCGGAAGCGGGTGACGTCCGGACCGACGGCTTCGACCACCCCCGCGACGTCCATGCCGGGGACGCGGGTCCTGGGTCTGCGCAGTCCGGACACGGCGCGGACCGCGTACGGCAGGCCCGCCATGAGATGCCAGACGCCCTGGTCGACGCCGGCCGCGCGCACCCGCACGAGGACCTCGCCCCGGCGCGGAACCGGCCGGTCCGTCTCTTCGATCCGCAGCACCGCGGGGGGTCCGTAGACGTCCTGGACGATGGCCTTCATGAGTCGTCTCCCTCGGTGGAGGTGTACTGGAATACGCTGTCGAGCGGTACCGCGAACACACGGGCGATCTCGAAGGCCTTCTCCAGGGAAGGCGAGTAGCGGCCCTGCTCGATGGCGATGACGGTCTGACGGGTCACGCCGATCCGGCGGGCCAGCTCGGCCTGGGTCATCTCGCCGTTGGCGAAGCGCAGGGCCCGGATCGTGTTGGTGACCCGGGTGGGCCTCACCACGGGTGGAAGCCCAGCCGGTAGGAGACGATCTTCGCCGTGGACGCGAGCAGCGCCGACAGGACGAACCCCAGGAAGATCGCGTTGGCGATCCAGAACTGGTCCGTCTCGGCCATCGCCAGGAGCATTCCGGTCACGGCGCCGATCACGACGAACGACTGGCCGATGTGGTCACCGAACCGGTGGATCTCCCGGTCGCGCTGGTCCTTGACCTTGCCCTCCTCGGGCGAGAGCAGGGCCACGGTGATGTGGAGCGCGATCGAGGCGACGATCGCCGCGCCGACCGTCCACAGCAGCGCGGCCGCATAGGGCTGCTCGGTCAGGGGCCCGCTCCCGGACCGCCCGAGGACGACGGCCAGATACGCCCCGTACGACACGACCGTGACCACGATCATGATCCACGCCCGTTTCTCCTCGACTGCCACTGCCACTCCCCATGTAAAGAAAACCCGACATCGACAGTGTCAAGGAATCAGGACATGATGTCAATGATTCTTTACCTCAACGGCCTTGGGCAGCGGACAGTGCGCCGCCGCGGACCTGGGGGCGGCTGAAGGCGATGCCGGGAGACGCTCCTCAGCGGCCCGGGGCGGGGGGCGCTTCGAGGAGCTCGGGCCCGTTGTTGCGCACGCTGTTGACCGCGGTCGACACGGCGCGGACATCGAGCCTGCCGCCCGCGGGTGCGGCGAGCAGGGCGCGCAGCGCGTCCGGGTCCTCGTGGGACGGGTCGAGCCAGGCCTCGTAGTCGGCCGGGGCGAGCGCCAGTGGCATCCGGGGGTGGACCCGGCCGGCCGCGTCGGTGGCCTCGGTGGTGATGATCGTGCAGGTCGCCAACCACGCCGCCGGATCGTCGTCGGCGGTGACGGCGGGGTCGCGCCAGAACACGTACAGCCCGGCCATCGCCATCACGTCGCCGTCCTCGGGGCGGATGAAGTACGGCTGCTTGTACGCCTTCACGGAACCGGAGGCGGGCACGGGCTCCCACTCGTAGAACCCGTCGGCGGGCAGCAGGCACCGGCGCTTGGCGAAGGCGCGCCGGTAGGCCGGCTTCTCGTGCACCGTCTCCACCCGCGCATTGATCATCTTCGCGCCGCCGGACGGGCTCTTCGACCACGAGGGCACCAGGCCCCAGCGCAAGGGGCGCAGTTGCCGCTCCAGTACGCCGCTCTCCCGGTCGGCGCGCTCCAGTACCGCCCACACGGCGTCGGTGGGGGCGACGTTCCAGCTCGGCTCCAGCACGTGCCCCGGGTCCGGGGGCAGGGCCTGGAACAGGCCGGACAGGTCCTCGGGACTGCGGGTGGAAGCGTAACGGCCGCACATACGGTCCACCCTGCCACCTGAGGCGGGTCCGCGCGGGCTACGCCGCGAAGTCTCCCGGGCCGGGGCCGTCGTTGCGGTTCACCTGATGGATCTTCAGCGCGAGTTGGAGCTCCAGCGCCCGCTCCGGGCGCTGCCAGTCCCGGCCGAGCAGGCCGCCTATGCGGTCCAGGCGCTGCACGACGGTGTTGACGTGCACGTGGAGGGCCTCGGCGGCCCGGGACCGGCTGGCGCCCGCGTCGAAGTAGGCACGCAGGGTGTGGGCAAGGTCGGTGCCGCGCTTCGCGTCGTACGCGAGCACGGGGCCCAGCGTCTGCCGTACGTAGCCGCCCAGGTCTGTCTGGTCGCCGAGCAGCACGCCGAGGAAGCCCAGGTCGTGGAGGGCGGCGCCGGTGCCTTCGCGGCCCAGGGCGCGCAGCGCGGTCCGGCAGCGGCGGGCCTCGGCGTAGGCGTCGGTGAACTCGGCGGGACCGGTGACCGGCCCGGCGGCTCCGACGGTGACGGGACCGGCGAGGGCCTGGCACAGCTCGCCGGCGAGGCGGGCGGCGGCGGGTCCTGGGCCGGGGCCGGGACCGGGTCCGGGGGCCTCGGCGGGGCAGACGAGGACGACATCCTCGTGGTGCGGACCGGCAAGTCCCTTCCGGGCGTGGGCGATACGGGCGGCGGCGGCCAGCAGCCGGGCCCGGGGCACGGCCGCGGCGTGCAGGACGAACACCGCGTGCGGGTGGTCCAGGTTCACGCCGAGCCGGCGGGCGCGCGCCGACAGGCCGGCCGGATCGGCGGCCCGGGTGAGGAGGTCGCCCAGCAGTTCGCCCCGTATCCGGTCCTCGGTCTCGGCGACCGAGCGGCGCAGGAGCAGCAGCAGGGCGGTGACGAGGCTGGCGCGCTCGAAGAGCCGGCGGTCGCCGTCATCGAGGTCGGCGCGGCCGGTCAGAGCGATGCTGCCGAGCAGTTCCTGCCCGGCGAGGACCGCGCACACCCACGTTCCGTGGACGAAGACGGCACGTCCCCCGGCCCGCGAGGCGGCGACGGCCTCGGCGGACGGGGGCCGCGGGTCGGTGCCCGCCCGGGCGAGCTCGGCCCCCTCGCCGTCGTGGACGAGGGTGCCGCCCTGCAGGACGGTGCCGATGGCGGTGGCCACGTCGGTGACGTCGCCGCCGCGCAGCACCAGGTCGGTGAGCCGGTCGTGGGCGTCCTCGGCGCGGCGCATGGCCTCGTTGTGCGCCTCGATGGTGCGCGAGGCGGCGTTGAGGTCGAAAAGTGCGGTGCGCGTCTCGTCCAGCAGGCGGGCGCCGTCGATGGCGATGGCGGCGTGGTCGGCGAGGGAGGACAGCAGGGCGACCTCGTCGGGCGTGAAGGTGCGGGCGGTGCGGTCGGCCGCGTAGAGAACGCCGATCACCCGGGCGCCCAGGCGCAGCGGGACGCCGAGGATGGCCCGTAGGCCCTCCTCGGCGACGGCGGTGTCGATGGTCGTGGTGTGCCGGAAGCGCTCGTCCTCGCGGTAGTCGCCGGTGGAGTACGGGCGGGCGGTCTCGGCGACCAGTCCGCCCAGCCCCTCCCCCATGCCCAGGCGCACCTGCTGGAACGCGGCGGAGACCGAACCGTCCGTCACCCGCATGTACGTGTCGCCCGCCTCCTCGTCGTTGAGGGACAGGTACGTCACGTCCGTGCCGAGGAGCAGCTTGGCCCGGTGGACGATGGCCTTCAGCACGGCGTCCGGCTCCCGGAGGCGGGCGAGGTCGCCGGCGGTGTCGAAGAGGGCGGCGAGTTCGGCTTCGCGGCGGCGGTGCTGGCCGAGGGTGCGGCGGATGCGGAGCGCGACGCGGGTCGCGTCCGCGATCACCGTCGCCTCCGTCTCCGCGCCCGCTCCCGCGCCCGCACCCACACCCGCGGCGGAGAGTTCGGCGTCCTGGAACGCCTCGGCGGGTGCGCCCTGATCCAGCAGGTCCAGGAGGGTGCGCAGCCGCAGCAGCGCGCCGGTGCCCCGGCCGGGGCTCCCGCCGTCTTCGGTGGTGGGCATCGGGTGCTCTCCGTGATGCTCGACGCGGACGCGGGCGGCGCCGTCCGGCCGGTGCCGCCCACGCTCAGCAGGCCTGTCGGACCTGACCCGGGCCTGTCAGGCCCGGAAGGTCACTTGTCGGCCGGCACGGGGTCTTGTCCGGTCCGACGGGTGGCCGGGACCGGGGCCCGTACCGGGGTGTGTACCCGGGCCAGGCTACGCCCGCGGGTCTCCTTGGCCACCAGGACGGTCAGCGTGGTGACCGCCGCCGCCGCGGCGAGGTAGACCGAGACGGGCAGGGACGAGTCGTAGTCGCGCAGCAGGGCCACGGCGATGATCGGGGCGAGCGCGCCGCCGATGATGGAGGCCAGTTGGGAACCCATCGAGGCACCGGAGTAACGGACCTCGGTGGCGAACATCTCGGAGATGAAGGCCGCCTGCGGTCCGTACATCGCGCCGTGCAGGAGCAGTCCGACGGTCACTGCGGCGGCGATCACCGGGAAGGACTTGGAGTCCAGCAGTGCGAAGAACGCGAAGGCCCAGCCGATCATGCCCGCCGAGCCGATGAGGGTGACGGTGCGGCGCCCGATGCGGTCGGAGAGCGCGCCCCAGGCCGGGATGGTCACGAAGTGGACGGCGGAGCCGATGAGCACGGCGTTCAGTCCGTCGCTCTTGGGCAGCCCGAGGTGGCTGGTGACGTAGACGAGGAGGAAGGCGGTGATGATGTAGTACGAGATGTTCTCGCCGAGGCGGGTGCCGATCGCGGTCAGGACCCCGCGCCAGTTCGTCCGGAACACCTCGGCCACGGGCCGCTTGGCCTGGGCCCCGGCGGCGGCCTGCTCCGCGGCCCTGGCCTGCGCCTCCAGGAAGACCGGGGACTCCGAGACCGACATCCGGATCCACAGTCCGATCATCACCAGCACCCCGGAGAGGAGGAACGGGATCCGCCAGCCCCAGGCGAGGAAGGCCGCGTCGGACTGTACGGCGGCCAGGACGGCGAGCACCCCGGTGGCCAGCAGATTGCCTCCGGGCGCGCCGGCCTGGGGCCAGGAGGCCCAGAATCCGCGGCTCTCGTCGTCCCCGTGCTCGGAGACCAGCAGCACCGCCCCGCCCCACTCGCCGCCGAGGGCGAACCCCTGGATCAGCCGCAGGAGGGTGAGGAGGATCGGGGCGCCGACGCCGATGCTCGCGTGGGTGGGGAGCAGACCCATGGCGAAGGTGGCCCCGCCCATGAGGAGCAGGCTGAGGACGAGAAGCCGCTTCCGGCCGATCTTGTCCCCGTAGTGGCCGAAGACCAGCCCGCCGAGCGGGCGGGCCGCGAAGCCGATCGCATAGGTCAGGAAGGCGAGGAGGGTACCCACCAGGGGCTCGCTGCCGGGAAAGAACAGCTCGTTGAAGACGAGCGCGGCGGCCGAACCGTAGAGGAAGAAGTCGTACCACTCGATGGTGGTCCCGATGAGGCTGGCGGCGACGATTCTCCGGATGCCGGACGGGGCCGGTGGGGCCGTTGCGGGGGAGGTCATGGACACCACTTCCGGGGGGTCTGCGGGGACGATCCGTGTCGCCACACCGTAGAAGCCCGCAGGTCGGCCGCGTATGTGGCGGGCCCTCACATTCAGGCACCACCCTGTGTGCCCACCCACCACACCGCAGGCACCTGCTCAACCCCTACACGAACTTCCATGAAACGGCCCCGGGCGCGCGTGCGGGGTCGTGCCGCTCGCGCTGCACGATCGCCGCGCCCCGACCGTGGCGTTCCGTCCATGGCGCGCCATCGGCGCAACCTGGCCCGCGGTGCCCGGGGGCATGCCCGCGGCGGGGCCACGGGCACGGCGTGGCGAGGTCGAGACGCTCGGGGGCTGGGTCATGATCGGCTGCGTGAAGACTTCCGGACGTCTGACCGCCTTCGCGGTCGCGGGCCTGCTCGCCGCACTCCCCGCGTGCTCGGACTCCGACGGCCGCGGCGGCGCGGCGGGTGCCCGTACCGGCGCAGAGGCGAGGGCGGGGGCCCCTGCAGGCGCGGACTCCGCTCGGACGCAGGCACCCGGCACGGTGTTCCGGGGCGGGCACCCCGGTGCCGCAGGCGCCGGTGACCCTTACTTCCCGAAGCTCGGCAACGGCGGGTACGACGTCACCCACTACGCCCTGACCCTGGCCTACGATCCCGGCAGCGGCCGCCTCGAGGGGACTGCGGAGATCACCGCGAAGGCCACTGCGGACCTCAGCGCCTTCAATCTCGACCTCCTCGGCATGGAGGTGCTGAGCGCCACCGTCGACGGCCGCGCGGCGCGGGTCCGGCAGGACGGGCAGGAGCTGACCCTGCAGCCGCGCGATCATCTCAGGAAGGGCGCCGCGTTCCGCGGCGTCGTGCGCTACGCGGGCACGCCGGAGTCGATCACCCATGACCACGGGTGGCGCGAAGGCTGGTTGAGGACGGACAACGGAGCGGTCGCGTTCGGGGAGCCGACGGGCTCGATGTCCTGGTTCCCGGGCAACCATCACCCCTCGGACAAGGCCTCGTACGACATCACCGTCACGGTCCCCAAGGGGGTGCAGGCGATCTCCAACGGGCGGCTTCGCGCCCAGCGCACCAGCGGCGACCGCGCCACGTTCCACTGGCACCAGGCCGAGCCCATGGCCAGCCACGTGGCGACCGTGGCCATCGGCAGCTACGACATCAGGACCTCCCGGACCCGATCGGGCATTCCGGTCGTGTCGGCGATGGACACGACCGCGGGCGTGGACGAGGACGGAGCGGTCCTCGGCCGGTTCCCCGAGATCATGGAATGGGCCGAGGGGACGTTCGGTCCCTACCCCTTCTCCGCCGCCGGGGTGATCGTCGATCAGGCGGCCGATGTGCCGTACGCCCTGGAGACCCAGACCAGGCCGACCATTCCGGCCGGCATCTTCCACACCACCAACGTGGTGCACGAACTGGCCCACCAGTGGTTCGGCAACTCCGTCACCCCGCGAACGTGGCGGGACATGTGGCTCAACGAGGGTTTCGCGACCTATGCGGAGTGGCTGTGGACCGAGGACCACGGTGGGGCCAGTGCCCAGGAGCACTTCGACCGCAACCACGCCAAGGCCGCGGACGACGACGAGTGGGACTTCCCGCCTGCCGAGCCGCCGAGCGCTTCGGACATCTCCGGCCAGCCGGTGTACGTGCGCGGCGCGATGGTGATCCACAAGATCCGCCAGACCGTGGGCGACGCGGGCTTCCGTGCCCTGGTGCGGGGCTGGACCCTGCGCCACCGCCACGGTCACGCCTCCACACGCGACTTCACCACCTACGTGGAGGCCAGGGCCGGCCGGAACCTGGACTCGATCTGGGACGCGTGGCTCTACGGCGACGGCAAGCCCGCGTGAGGGGGCCGACGCGGCGTCAGGTCCTGATGCGCCGGCGGGCGGTCTCGACGAGCTTCATGTACTTGTCCCAGTTCCACGCGGTCCCGGGGTCGTCGTGAGTGGACAGCGGAACCTCGACGTGGCCAAGAATGTGGTCCCGGTCGACCGGCACGTCGTACTTCGCGCAGATCGTGGCCGTGAGCACGGCGGATGTCTCATACATCTTGTTGGTGTAGACAGGCTGATCGGTCCAGCCTTCGTGCTCGATGCCGATGCTCCGGTGGTTGTACCACACGCTGCCGGAGTGCCAGGCCACGTCGCGCTCGCGCACGCACTGGGCGATCCGCGTGCCGGTTGCGCTGATCATGTAGTGCGCGGACACCCTCTCGGCGGGGTCCTTGAACTTGGTGAACATGACCGGCAAGATGTCCGTTGTCAGGTGGATGACGACGTATTCGATGGGATACGCCTCGGGACGGTCGGAGGCCGTGTAGTTGGACTCGGAGGCTTCGATCCAGGTGGCGGAGGCGTAGTCCACCGAGGGGTCCGTCCGCAGGGTCGCAGGCGGCCCGGCGGCGACCGGGGCCTTGCGCACAGGTCTCGGCGGCGCAGCGCGCACCTTCGCCTCGGGCTCCATCAGGCGAGGCAGCCCGACAGCGGCCAGAGCCGTACCCGCCGCGCCTGCAGCACCCCACAACAGCCGTCGGCGGCTCAGCGGGCTGTCTTCCATGGCCACTCCTCATAGGTCGAGCAGGCAGGCAGAGGGACGACGCGCCGCGCATCATGGCATCACGTTACACAGGCGGCGCATCACGTCATCTGATGCTTCACCAGTGCCCCCACCCCGGCAAGCCGGTCCTCCACCACTCGGCGCACACCCTCACCCCTGACCGGGCCCGTCCCCGCCGGCACACGCCGCTTCCCCGCGCGGCGAGCACGCGTTCGAGCTCGTCGACGCGGCCGGGCGATCCTCTGGCCGACCGAGCAGGGAAAATCGGGCCGGTCCGCACCGGCTACCGCGCTATCCGTCCTCGAGGGCCAGACTCGCAACCAGCTTCCCCTCCACGATGCTGCCGCTCTCCTGCCGGCGGAAAGCTGTGGGGTGGCTGTGAATCGACGCACACGAGGGAGCGGTGGCACAGGAGGAGTGCCGACAAGTTCTATATTCGTACGAACCATCCGCACGCGGCCCGTCTGCGGCGATCAGGGGGGACAACTGAGATGGCCGACACCGACGCCGCTCCACACACCCGTACGGAGTCCCGGAAGACCCGCAGGGTGCACAGGCAGGCGCAGAACCGCAGGCGCCTGGGCATAGGCATCGCCGTGATCGCCCTGAGCGGGGCCGCCGCGACCGCGTACGCCTTCACGGCGGGCGACTCCTCGGATACCGCCCCGCGTGACGCGAAGTTCGCGGCCCCTGGCGACGCGGCCGACGAGGCCTCCGCCGCGAAGGGCGCGGACGAGGTCTGGGACGGCAAGGTCAAGGTGCTGGGAGACGGTTCGACCTCCTACACCGGGCCGCAACCGGGACAGCTGAAGCCCGAGCGGCTGAAGCCCGGCGAGAAGCCGCCGCAGTTCGTGGTGTTCTCGTGGGACGGCGCCCTGGAAGGCGATGACCACCTCTTCTCGCACTTCCGCCAGGTCGCCAAGCAGAACAAGGCCCACATGACCTTCTTCCTCACGGGCATCTACCTGCTGCCGGAGAACAAGAAGGCGCTCTACCGCCCGCCGCAGCACGGCCAGGGCGCGGCCGCGATCTCGTACCCGACCGTCCCGCACATACAGAGCACACTGGGGCAGCTGCGCGGCGCCTGGACCGACGGCAACGAGATCGGTTCGCACTTCAACGGGCACTTCTGCGGGCCCAAGGGCGGTGGGGAGTGGAGCCCCACCGAATGGAAGAGCGAGATAGACCAGACCTACTCGTTCATCAAGAACTGGAAGACGAACACCGGGTTCACCAAGGAGGCGCCCCTGCCCTTCGACCCGGACCGGGAAGTGGTCGGCGGCCGCGCGCCCTGCCTGGAGGGCCAGAAGAACCTCCTCACCGCGATCAAGCCGTACGGCTGGCGCTATGACGCGAGTTCCTCGGGAGACTTCCAGCTGTGGCCGTCCAAGCAGGACGACATCTGGAATTTCCCCCTGCAGCTCATGCCGCTGCAGGGCAAAGAAGTGCAGGTCCTCTCCATGGACTTCAACTTCCTCTACAACCAGTCGGGGGACAGTACCCAGGGTGACCCGGCGAAGTTCGCGGCGTGGCAGGCGCAGACCCGGGGCTCGTACATGAACGGCTTCAACCGGGTCTACAACGGCAGCCGGGCGCCCATGTTCATCGGCAACCACTTCGAGGACTGGAACGGCGGCATCTACATGAAGGCCGTCGAGGACGTGATGAAGGACGTCTGCCCGCGCCAGGACGTCCGCTGCGTGTCGTTCCGGGAGCTGGCGGACTGGCTCGACGCCCAGGACCCCAAGGTCCTGGCCCGGCTGCGCGGGCTCGACCCCGCGCAGGCACCGGACTGGACCGAATTGATCAAGTAGACGGGCCGGGCTGCCAACCGGCGTGCGAGGCCCGGCAGCCCGCGGCCTACTTCACCGCCTTGATGTAGTCGCCCCACAGGCGCACGGCGCGCTCGCTGCCGGGCGTGGCCGGGGCATCACCCCCCAGCCCCGTCAGTGACAGCGGAACCAGGTCGGTCAGCGACATCCGGTACACCACGACGGCCGTGGACTCCTGCTCGGTGCTGGCCACGAACCAGCCCGCCGTGTTGCCGGCGGTCGTCCCGGTCTTGCCCGCCGTACCGGCGTGCGCCTTGCCCACCGTCTTCGCCGACCCCGCGGTGACGGCGTCGCGCAGGGCGTCCGTCACCGCGCGGGCGGTCTTGGCCGTCACGGCGCGGGTCGGCTTCGGCCCGTCGAGCGGCACCGCGGCGCCGTTGCGGGTGACCGAGCGCACCGAGTACGGGTCGGTGTGCATGCCGTCGGCGGCGAAGGTCTGGTAGGCGCCGGCCATCCGGATCGCGCTGGGCGTCGAGTTCTCCCCCAGGGCGAATCCGGGGATGCGTGGGCCGAGGCTCGATTCGAGCAGTCCCGAGCGCTGGGCGAAGGCCTCCACCCGGTCGAGGCCGACATCGAGGCCGAGCTGGAGCATGGAGGTGTTGACCGAGTTGGCCACGGCCTGGCGCAAGGTCACCTGCCCCCAGTTGCGGCCGCCGTCGTTGTGTCCCTTCACCACCTTGCCGCTGCGGTCCCAGTACGGGCCCTCGGGCGTCTGCACGGTCACCTCGTCGTTGCCGTCGTAGGTACTGGACGGGGAGACCGGCGTACGGGCCTTGCCGCGCGCCCGCAGCACCCCTTCGTCGAGCGCGGCGGCGTAGACGATCGGCGTGAACGCCGTGCCGACCGGGACCGTTGTCGCGTTCGACTCGTTGAAGCCCTGCTTCAGGTAGTCGGGACCCCCGTACACGGCCAGCAGCCGCCCATCGGGGGCGATGCTCGCCGCGCCGATCTTGGCGTGTTTGTCGGTGTCGGGACGCCGCTCGGCGTCGAAGTCCTTCTGGGTCTTCTGGACGGCGGCGGTCAGCGCGGTCATCCGGGCCTGGTCGAAGGTCGTGTAGATCTGATAGCCGCCGAGGTCGAAGTCGGACTCCCCGATGTGGCCGGCCTTGACCGCGTACGCCTTGGCCATCTCGACCAGATAGCCGGTCTGCGCGCCGGGTATCCCGACGAGGGACGAGGCCGAGGGCTCGGGGAACGTCGTGTAAGTGGCGCGCTCGGCACGCGAGAGCCGGCCGGTCTCTACCATGCGGTCCAGGATCCAGCTCCATCGTTCCACGGCCCGCTTGTGGTTCTCCTCGCCGAGCGTGGGGTCGTAGAGACCCGCGCCCTTGAGGAGGGAGGCCAGGAACGCGCCCTCGCTGGGATTGAGTTGCGAGACGTCCTTGCCGTAGTACGCCTGGGACGCGCGCTGGATGCCATAGGTGCCCCGCCCGAACCAGCTGGTGTTGAGGTAGTCCTGAAGGATCTGGTCCTTGCTCTTCCGGTTGTCCAGCTTCACGGCGAGCAGGAGCTCGGTGAACTTCCGGGAGAGGGTGCGGTCCTGGTTCAGATAGGCGTTCTTCACGTACTGCTGCGTGATGGTGGACCCGCCCTGGGTCTCACCCCCCGTCAGCGCGGCGCCCACCGCGCGCAGGACACCGGACGGGGAGACACCCGGATCCGAGTAGAAGCTCGCGTTCTCGGCCGCGAGCACGGCTCCCTGAACCTTGGCGGGCACCGTGTCCAGCGGCATCTCCTGGCGGCTCACCCAGCCCGTCCGGGCCATCGTGGATCCGTCGGCCCAGTAGTAGACGTTGTCCTGTTGTTTGGCGAAAGAATTGAGATCATCGGGTATGTCCGTGACTGCGTACGCGATCGTGGCGCAGCCCACCACACCCAGGAGCGCGTACACGCCGACGCCCAGCCACTGGCGCCACGAAGGTATCCACCGGCGAGGGCCGGTGCGGCCCGGCCGCGGGAACTCGGGGCGCAGACGACGCAGTTGCGTGCGCATCAGGGCGACGGCGGGAGCGAGGGCCTGGGCGAGGGCAGCAAGCCGGCCGGGACGCGCGCGCGGCCGACCACGGGACCCCGCCCTGCCCCTGCGGCCCGGGACGGCTCCGTCGCTGCCCTCGGAACCCGCCCTCCCGTTCCGGGATCGTCCCCTACCGGCCATATCCTTCCCGCCCACTCCGATTGCCCCCTCCGCTCCGCTTTCCCGCATACCCTAGAGGCACTTGCTGTGAGGCCGGACCGGCGGTGGGCGACATCACTGGGCGTGCACCGGGAACGCCCCCCGGTGATCAAGCGGAGGCAGGCCGCCAGGCCCGTCAGGCGAGTCCCGCCGGGCAGCCGTCGACGAAGCGGAACGCAACGAAGCAGTCGCGTAGTTGTGCGAAAATTCCCTCCCCCGGTTCGTGTGGACCGGGTGACAAGGGGAACAGAGTGATACCTAAGAGGTTCAGGCCCGCCGCCATCGCGGCCCTGACCGTAGCCCTGGCGACCGGAAGCATGCTCGCGTATTCGGCGACCGCGGTTCCGGGACCCCGGGAGGCCGACCGTGCCACCGCCGACACCTTCGCCCGCATGGCCGACGACGTGCTCTCCCGGCGCACGCAGGCTCTGGTCGAGGAGCAGCCGGGGGGCCACGGCTCCGGCCAGGCCGGTCCGAAGGCCCGCATGTCGGCCCAGTTGAAGAAGGACGAGGACGCCGCGCTCCAGTCGCTGCGCTCCCGTAAGACGCGACTGGCGGAGCTCGGTGAGGCCTACACGGGCGCCGACACCCGCGTCGTCGTGGACCGGGCCGTGGTCACCGGCGGAAAGGCCGTCGTCCAGGTCACCGAGCAGACCACGCTCGCCTACAAGAAACTCCGCGGGGACGAGCCGGCGACGACCGACATCGGGACGCGCTACGAGCTGACGCTCACCAGCAAACGGGGAGGTGCCTGGGAGCTGACCTCGATCAAGTCCCAGGAAAACGGCCCCGTCGCGGTCAACGAGCCCGTGGCGGCCAAGGTGAACGTCGTCAAGGACGACGGGAACCAGTACCCGGACGGCACGCCCGCGTCGACGAAGTACCCCGCGACGCCGAAGCCCAAGGCGAAGACGGGCGGAGCTTACGACTACGCCGCGATGGCGAAGTACGCGGAGAAGTACTGGAGCAACTACAACCCGGCGTACCGGAAGTTCAACGGGGCCGGGGGTGACTGCACCAACTTCATCAGTCAGGCGTTGAAGGCGGGCGGCTGGAAGGCCGTTCCGGGCTCGACGTCGGACTACCGGAACTGGTGGTACGACGGTTCCCGCCAGACCGGCTCCTGGGTCGGCGTCAACGAGTGGGCCTGGTTCACGCTGTCCAATCAGCGTGCCGCCAACCTGGCCAACGTCTACCAGGCGGACGTGGGAGACATCCTCCAGGTGGACTTCAACCGGGACGGGTCCAAGGACCACTCCATGATGGTGACCTACCGCAGCAGCGCCGGAATGCCGTACCTCACGTACCACTCCACCAACACGTACCGTAAGTCACTCGCGAGCATCATCGCCTCCTACCCGAACGCGAACTACTACGCGTACCGCACCTGACAGTTGTCCTTCCGGTTCTCCTGCCGCGCGGAACCTCCGCGGCAGGAG
>NZ_JBSGZP010000090.1:0-16131 GCF_053611065.1 Streptomyces sp. NPDC054840 | reverse complement strand
CCGGGTCGCGCCTCGTCCTGCGGGGACCCTCCTGCGTGTCCCCGCCCCACGGCAGGGCTTCGACACCACGGCCGAGGGGTGGGGGGACGGGGTGGGGTGTCCCCGCAGGACGAGCGCGTCCCCCGCCCCACAACCGAGACCAGCCCGCCACGCGCGAGCCGAGGAGACACCCCCCACCCATCGAGACACGGGCCCGCAATTCCAGCCCCGCCGGCGATTGAGGCGCGGGTCCGGGCGGAGCCCGGCACGGAGTCCGGGCGCGCCGCACGCCACCGAGCACCCCGCCACGGCATCCCCGCCGCCCTTCAAGGCACCGGTCCGCAATTCCAGCCCCGCCGGCGTTTGAGGCGGAGCCCGGCACGGAGTCCGGCCGCGCCGCACGCCACCGAGCCGCCCGCAGGGCTACCCCCACGGATCCGGCCGCGCCGCAGAGCACCCGGTCCCACCGGAGCACCGCCGGGCCGCCCGCACCGCACCCCGCCCGGCAAGGGCACAGCCGCACACCGCCGAGCACCCCGCAGGGGCACGGCACGGCAGGGGCTACGCGTCCAGGCCGATCGCGAAGGCGGCTTCCAGGTCGTGCTGCGAGTACGTGCGGAAGGCCACGTGCGTGTCCGTCGCCTCGACGCCCGGGATCTTGCTGATGCGGCCGGGGATGATGTCCGCCAGGTTCTCGTGGCGGGCCACGCGGACCAGCGCGATCAGGTCGTACGTCCCCGTGACCGAGTAGACCTCGCTGACGTTTTCGAGGGCGGCGATGGACTCGGCGATCTCGGGGATGCGGTCCACGCTGGTCTTGATGAGCACGATCGCGGTGATCACGGCTGGCTGTCTCCCTCGGTGGCCGTCGCTGGTCGCCTCACTCTAGTCGTACCCCGATATCGGGCCCATGCGTAGAGGAAGCCGAGCGAGAAGCCCACCAGATGGGCCAGATAGGCCACCCCCGGCCCGCTGCCGGCCCGCTGCGCCGCCACCCATTGGAGGGCGAACCAGAACAGCAGCACGATCCACGCCGGGAAGCGCAGCGGCAGGAAGAAGAGGAACGGGAACAGGCTCGTCACCCTCGCCCGCGGGAGCAGGAAGAGGAACGCGCCCAGCACGGCCGAGATGGCGCCGGACGCCCCGACCAGCGTTTGCGGGGAGCCCGCGTTGGCCGCCGCGTACGCCGTCATCGCCAGGTAACCCGTACAGAGGTAGAAGACGAGAAACGCGGGGCGGCCCATCCGTTCCTCCGCCATCGCGCCGAAAACGTACAAAAACAGCATGTTCCCGAGCAGATGCAGCCAGCTGCCGTGGACGAACAGCGCGGTGAGCGGGGTCAGCCAGGCGCGGGGGCTGCCCGTGAACAGCTCGTCCGGGACCACGCCCCAGCGCCGGAAGTAGTCCGTGCCGGTGGACAGGAGCTCTTCCCCCGTCCCGTAGCCCGGGTTGAGCCCCGAGGCCGGCCCGAGTACGAACACCACGGCGCAGCCCGCGATCAGCGCATGGGTGACCACGGGTCCCCGGGCGGCCTCGCGAACGGTCCGCCACCTTACGATCATGTGACAGAGCATGACGCAAGGGGGCCCACCTGAAGCGGTGGCAGGCCGTAGGGTTACGAGCTGCGGTCCGCAGGACGACGCATACGGCGGCGCGGGCGGCTTTAATTGAATCAGCTACGAAGGAGAGAGCGGCCTGATGACGGTTCCCCTGCCGACCGACACCACCCGGTGGCGCTGCACCCTGTGCGGCAACCTCACGCGCTTCGACGTGACCCGTTCGTCGAAGGTCGTGGAGTACGTCCACCTGGACCTCGCCGGGGAGCCCAAGGTCGAGGAACGCGAGGTGGTCAATGAGACCATCGAGTCGGTCCGCTGTCGCTGGTGCAACGCGGTGGACCAGATCGAACTCGTGGACAGGCCGGGCGCGGACTCCTGACGGAGACGCACCCACAGGAAGATCACGGTAGGGGTGACGGATTGTGGAGCCAGCAAGCGGCGCTGAGCCGGCCGACGCGGCCGGCGACGCCGCCGAGGCGCTCGACCACCCGCTGCCGGAAGGCGTGCGGCGCCGGGTCGTCGCGCTCGTCTCGGACGCCTTCGGCGGACTGACGGTCGCGGACCTCCCGGCACAGCTGCGCCAGTACGCCCGTTTCACCGCGACCCGGCGCGCCAAGTTCGCGGGCAACGCCATGGCCGCGGCGGTCGAGACCGACGCCGTGTTCCGCAACAGGGTCGCCGAGAAGCTGCGCGAGGCGCAGGCCGATCTGGCCGCCGCGCTGGAGGCCGGCGCGCCCCCGGCCGCGGCGGATCCGCTGGACGTGGCGGCCGCGGCGTTCGTCCTGCGGCCGGCCGGCTGGGTCAAGCTGGTGGCCGCCGCGGGCGAGGAGGCGCAGCGCGCCGACGCCGAGCGGGTCGGTGAGGAGACCCGGCGCGAGCTGGAGCGGCTGCGCGAGGAGCTCGCCCACGTACGGGAACTGCAGCGCACGGGCGGTGAGCAGGTCCGGGTCGAGCTGGATGCGGTCCGCAAGGAAGCGGAATCGCTACAGCGTAAGCTGCGCAGCGCCCTCAGCGACGTCAAGCGGGGTGACGCGGCCCTGCGCAAGGTGAATGCGGAGATCGACGGGATCCGCGGTGACGCGTCCGCTCGGGTGGCCGCCGCCGAGAGTGAGACCCGGCGGCTCAAGTCCCGTCTCGCGGAGGTGGAGACGGCCCTGGAGACCTCGCGCCGGGCCACCCGGGAGGGGCGCAGCATCGAGGACATGCGGCTGCGGCTGCTGCTGGACACCGTGCTGGACGCGGCCCAGGGGCTGCGCCGGGAGCTGGCCCTGCCGCCGGTGAACACCCGTCCCGCCGACACGGTGGACGCGGTGGAGCCGGGCCGCATGACGCCGAAGGACATCGCGGCCCGGGCCCTCTCGGAGACCGATCCGGCTCTGTTGGACCAGTTGTTGGCGCTGCCTCAGGCCCATCTGGTGGTCGACGGCTACAACGTGACCAAGACGGGCTATCCGACGATGCCGCTGGAGAAGCAGCGGCTGCGGCTGCTGGGCGGTCTGTCGATGCTGGCCGCGCAGACGGGCGCGGAGATGACCTGTGTCTTCGACGGCGCGGAGCTGGCGGCGCCGGTGCTGCTCGCGCCGCCGCGCGGGGTACGGGTGCTGTTCTCCAAGGCCGGGGTGACGGCGGACGAGCTGATCCGCCAGCTGGTGCGCGCGGAGCCGCCCGGCAGGCCGGTGGTCGTGGTCTCCACGGACCGGGAGGTCGCCGACGGGGTGGCCAAGGCGGGTGCGCGGCCCGTGACGTCCGCTTTGTTGCTGAAGCGGCTTTCGCGCGTTTCGTAACTCCTCGTCCTGATGCCCGAATTGATAGGACTCGCGGGGGACGCACCGTCAAGTGACCTGCACAGAGCGTGCGCTGCAGGTAAAGAACCTGGTGGGGGACCGAAATTTTTCCCGGCAGGATTTGAACTGATCACAGCTGGGTCACTAGGGTCTGGTCAAACCTTCGTGCGGTAGATCACTCATTCGGGGTGGCAGCGAAGGTGCTGCCGAGTTGCGTTCTTCGGCGGCTCCCAGGAAGAAGGAGCTCGCCTTCGTGGCGTCCCACCGTCGACCCAAGCAGCCGAACCGCGCTCGTGTGACCGTGCTCACCTCGGTCGCGGCCGCGGCCGTCGCCCTCACCGCGCAGAGCGCCTCCGCCGCGCCGGCGAAGCCGAGCAAGGACGAGGTCAAGAGCCAGGTCGACGCGCTCTACGAAGAGGCGGAGCAGGCCACCGAGAAGTTCAACGGGGCCAAGGAGCGCCAGGACAAGCTGGAGAAGGAGATAGGCCAGCTCCAGGACCAGGTCGCGCGCGGCCAGGGCGAACTCAACGACCTGCGCAGCACGCTCGGTTCGATGGCCAGCGCCCAGTACCGCAGTGGCGGGATCGACCCCTCCCTCGCGCTCCTCCTCTCCGAGGACCCCGACAGCTACCTCGACAAGGCCTCCTCCGTGGAGCACCTGAGCGCCAAGCAGGTCGAGGGAGTCCAGCGGATCCAGGACAAGCAGCGCACCCTCGCGCAGCAGCGCCAGGAGGCCGCCGGCAAGCTCGCCGACCTCGACGCCACCCGCAAGGAGCTCGGCGAGAAGAAGAAGGTCTCCACCGAGAAGCTCGCCGCGGCCCAGGCCCTGCTCAACAGCCTGACCGCGCAGGAGCGCGCGGCCATCAAGGACGAGGACACGCGCGCCAGCCGCGCCGACAGCCAGCGCGTCGACCTCGGCAACGTCAAGGCCTCCGGCCGCGCCGGAGCCGCCCTCGAAGCCGCCAAGACGAAGCTGGGCTTCACCTACCAGTCCGGTGGCACGGGGCCCAACGTCTACGACTGCTCCGGCCTCACGCAGTGGGCCTACAAGCAGGCGGGCGTCAACATCAGCCGCACCACCTTCACCCAGGTGAACGACGGCACCCGCATCGGCCGCAGCCAGCTCCAGCCCGGTGACCTTGTCTTCTTCTACGACGACCTGCACCACGTCGGCCTGTACGCCGGCAACAACATGACGCTGCACGCCTCGAACCCGCGCAGCGGCATCAAGTACGAGTCCATGGACAACATGCCGTTCCAGTTCGGCGTCCGGGTCGGCTGATCCGCTCCGCCCCGCGGCCCCGGACGCGCCCGACACCGCCCATCCGGGCGAATTCCCGGGCCTGCGTCTGACCACACGCCCCGCCGGTGACCTGCGTCTCCTGCGGGGCGTCGGCATGTGCGCCCGCCGGTGGTCGTTGGCCGGTGCGTGGTGGCGCCGCTACTGTCTGCCAGCGCGGAACCCGGCACACGGCCGTCCACCCGGGCGGACCCGGGCCCCGCGCAGCGGAAGGGAGCGGTTTCACGTGGCGTCCCATCGCCGGGCCGGGCTCGGCAGCCTCGACCGGAACACGAAGGTCACCGTCCTCACCGCCGCCGCGGTCACGGCCGCGGTCGCCATGACGGGCGTACCCGCGAGCGCGGCCCCCGGCCTCCCGCACGAACCCGGCGGCGGGTCGAGAACGGCCATCAGCGCCCAGGTAGACCGCCTCTTCGAGGAGGCCGAGCAGGCCACCGAACGCTTCAACGAGGCGGGCGAGAAGGCCGACCGGCTCCGCGTCGAGGTCAACCGGGCCCAGGACGCGGTGGCCCGCGCCCAGGAGCGCATCAACACCATGCGGGGCGTCCTCGGCACCTACGCCGGGGCCCAGTACCGCGGTGGCGGCATCGACCCCGCCGTCGGGCTGATGCTGGCCGAGGACCCCGACGCGTACCTGGAGCGGGCCGCCGCCCTCGACCGGCTGACCGGCCGCCAGGCCCGGCAGCTCGGCGAACTCCGTGAGGAGCAGCGCGAACTCGGCCAGGAGCGCCAGGAAGCCTCCCGCAAGCTCGCCGAACTCGACGCCCTGCGCTCCGATGTGGCCCGGCACAAGCGCTCCGTCACCGCGAAGCTCGCGGCCGCCCGGCGGCTGCTCAACGCCATGCCCTCAGGGGAGCGGGCCGACTACGAACGCTCCTCGCGCTCCGCGGGCCGCCCCGAGGGGCTCCCCGAGCTGTCCTCCCTCGGTCCCTCCTCGGGGCGTGCCGAGACCGCCGTGATGGCGGCCCGCGCCGCGGTCGGCCGACCGTACGTGTGGGGCTCCACCGGCCCCTCCGGCTTCGACTGCTCCGGGCTGATGGTCTGGTCGTACCGGCAGGCCGGGGTCTCGCTGCCGCGCACCTCGCAGGCCCAGCGGCACGCCGGCCGGCGGGTGCCGCTGTCGCAGGCCCGCCCGGGCGACCTGGTGACGTACCGCTCGGACGCCAGCCACGTCGGCATGTACGTCGGCAACGGCCAGGTGGTCCACGCCCCGTACCCCGGGGCCCGGGTCCGCTACGACCCCGTCGGGATGATGCCCGTCTCCTCGGTGACCCGCCCCTAGGGGGTCCGTAAAGTCCCGCCCGCCTGCCCTGCCCTCGGGGCGGCCGGCGCCACATTGCGGACACCCCCTGGTGCACCCGTGCGTACGATCGTCGGATGTCCCCCCTCCGCCGGTCCCTCGTACGCGTGCTGCCGCTCCTGCTCAGCGCGCTGCTCGCCGGGTGCGGGGTGCCCGCACCGCGGGACGGCGCAGAGCGGGACATCCGGGAGGCCGTCGCCGACTGGTCGCGTACGCCGCCCCCGCAGCTCGCGGGGATCCCGCTGGAGGGATGGGCGTACGAGGTCTCGGCGGTCCGGCGCGACGGCGCCGGTGCCACCGCCCGGGCCGAGCTGCGCTACCGGCTGAGCGGCTACGACGCGGCCGCGGGTGGCTCGGCCCGCGAGGTGCGCCTCACGCGGGACGGCGGGCGGTGGCACGTCTCCGGCGACGGGGCAGCGCCCGGCGCCTTGCCGCAGCTCTGGGACCAGGGCCCGGTGACGGTGGTCCGCGGGGCGCACTCGCTGGTGCTGGGCGTCGGGCAGGAGGCGGGGACGCTGTCCTCGATCGCGGCGGAGGCCGACCGGGCGGTGCCCGCGGCGAGCGCCGCCTGGCCGGGGCCCTGGGCGGGCCGGGCCGTGGTGCTGGTCCCCGGATCACTGGAGCGGATGGCGGAGCTGCTGGGCCGCCCGGCCGCCGAGTACCGGGGCATGGGGGCCGTCACCACCGGCCGGGTGGGCGCGGCGCCCGCCCCCGCCGACCGGGTCGTCGTGAACCCGCAGGGGTGGGCGGAGCTCAGCTCGGCGGGCCGCGGGGTCATCCTGACCCACGAGGTCAGCCATGTGGCCACCCGGGCGGCGACCACCGCCACCACCCCGCTGTGGCTCTCCGAGGGCTTCGCGGACTGGGCGGCCTACCGTGGCACCCCGGCCGCCCCGGAGCAGGCCGCCCCGGCGCTGGCCCGGGCCGTACGGCGGGGCGAGGTGCCGGGCACGCTGCCCCGGTCGGAGGACTTCGCCTTCGGCGGCGACCCGGAGGCATTGGCCAGGGCCTACGAGGGCGCCTGGCTGGCCTGCCGGCTGATCGCGGGGAGATGGGGCGAGGCGGCGCTCGTGGACCTGTACGGGAGGGCCGGGCGCCAGCCGTGGCCGACGGCGGTGCGCGAGGCCCTCGGAGCGGACCCGGAGGCATTGACGAAGGACTGGCAGGAGGCCCTGCGGGCGGAGTTCCGCTGAGGGCGTCCGGTACGTTGGCAGCGATGCACAAGACGCTGATCGTGACCAACGACTTCCCGCCGCGACCGGGCGGCATCCAGGCCTTCCTGCACAACATGGCGCTACGGCTGGATCCCGACCGGATCGTCGTCTACGCCTCCACCTGGAAGCACAGCGCGGAGGGCCGCGAGGCCACCGCGGCCTTCGACGCGGAGCAGCCGTTCCAGGTGATCCGCGACCGTACGACCATGCTGCTGCCGACCCCGCGCGTGACGCGGCGGTCGGTCGGTCTGCTGCGCGAACACGGCTGCGAGTCCGTGTGGTTCGGGGCGGCGGCCCCGCTCGGACTGATGGGCCCCGCGCTGCGGCGGGCGGGTGCGCGGCGGATCGTGGCGACCACCCACGGGCACGAGGCGGGCTGGGCCCAGCTGCCGGCCGCGCGGCAGCTGCTGCGCCGGATCGGCGAGGGCACCGACACACTGACCTACCTGGGGGAGTACACGCGCTCGCGGATCGCCTCGGCGGTGACGGACCGGGCGGCGGCCCGGATGGCGCAACTCCCTCCGGGGGTGGACGAGAAGACCTTCCACCCGGGGTCGGGCGGGGCCGAGGTCCGGGACCGGCTCGGGCTGACGGACCGGCCGGTGGTCGTCTGCGTTTCCCGGCTGGTGCCGCGCAAGGGTCAGGACACGCTGATCGAGGCGATGCCGCGCATCCTGGCGGCGGTGCCCGACGCGGTGCTGCTGATCGTGGGCGGCGGCCCGTACGAGGCCGACCTCCGGCAGCTGGCCGTCTCCACGGGGGTCGCGGACTCCGTGGTCTTCACCGGAGCCGTTCCGTGGTCGGAACTCCCGGCCCACTACGGTGCGGGTGATGTCTTCGCCATGCCGTGCCGGACCCGCCGGGGCGGGCTGGACGTGGAGGGGCTCGGCATCGTCTACCTGGAGGCCTCGGCCACCGGCCTGCCGGTGGTCGCGGGCGACTCCGGCGGAGCGCCGGACGCGGTGCTGGACGGCGAGACGGGCTGGGTCGTGCGGGGCGGGTCCCCCGAGGACGCGGCGGACCGGATCGTCACCTTGCTGAAGGACCCCGAACTGCGGGCGCGGATGGGCGCCGCCGGCCGTGCGTGGGTCGAGGACCGCTGGCGCTGGGACCTCTTGGCGGAACGCCTGCGCGAGCTGCTGTAGACGACGCCCGTGCCGCGCCGCCCGGCGGGACTGAAATCGTCAGCCGGCGTCGGCGAGATCCAGCCTCTCCGGCGCGTGAGGAGCGGGGTTCCGGGCGGAGCCCGGCAGCCGAGCCGCCGGCGAGGGACGGCGCAGCCATGTCCGACTGTCTCTCAGATGCCTGTCAAGACGGCGTCTGGCCGGAAGGCTGGATTCCGCCCATGATGCGGCCATGACATCCAATCTGACGCGCCGTCAAATGCTCGGCCTCGGCGCCCTCTCGACCGCCGCCGCACTCGGCTTCACCCGGATCTCGGTCGCTTCCGCCGCGGCCGTGGAGCCCGCCGCCGCCCAGTACGCACCCGCCATCGTCGTCGGCTCCGGCTACGGATCCGCCGTCGCCGCCCTGCGGCTCGGGCAGGCGGGCGTACGTACCGTCGTGCTGGAGATGGGCCGGCTCTGGGACACCCCCGGGACCGACGGCAAGGTCTTTCCGTCCACCTCCGCCCCCGACCAGCGCTCCATGTGGTTCCGCAACCGCACCGAGGCCCCGCTCGCCCAGTTTCTCTGGCTCGACGTGGTCAACCGCGACATCAGCCCCTACCCCGGCGTCCTCGACCGCGTGAACTACGGCGACATGTCCGTGTACGTCGGCCGCGGGGTCGGCGGCGGATCGCTCGTCAACGGCGGCATGGCCCCCACGCCCCGGCGCTCGTACTTCTCCGAGGTACTGCCCCAGGTCGACGCCGACGAGATGTACGGCACGTACTACCCCCGCGCCCGCGCCATGCTCGGGGTGAACGACATCGACCCGGCCTGGTTCGAATCCACCGAGTGGTACCGCTTCGCCCGGATCTCCCGCAAGCACGCCCAGAACACCGGGCTGAAGACCGTCTTCGTCCCCAACGTCTACGACTTCGCGTACATGAAACGCGAGGCGGCCGGTACCGCCCCCGCTCGGCCCTGGCCGGCGAGGTCATCTACGGCAACAACCACGGCAAGAAGAGCGTCGACAAGACCTACCTCGCCGCCGCCGTCGGCACCGGCAACGTCACCATCGAGACCATGCAGCGCGTGGTCGGCGTCCGGCCCGACCCGGCCGGGGGATACGTCCTGACGGTCCGGACGAGCGATGTCACCGGACGGGTCACCCAGGTCCGCGAACTCGGCTGCGAACAGCTCTTCCTCGGGGCCGGGAGCCTCGGGACCACCGAGATCCTGCTACGGGCCCGCGAGAGCGGGACGCTGCCCGCGCTCAGCGACAAGGTCGGGCACGGCTGGGGCCCCAACGGCAACGTCATGACCGCCCGCGCCAACCACCTGTGGGACACCGTCGGCTGCAACCAGGCCACCATGCCCGCGATGGGCATCGACGACTGGGACAACGCCTCGAACCCGGTCTTCGCCGAGATCGCCCCGCTCCCCATGGGCATCGAGCACTGGATCTCGATGTACCTGGCCATCACGAAGAACCGGGAGCGCGGGCACTTCACCTACGACGCGGTCACCGACTCCGCCCGGCTCGACTGGCGGCGGGACCAGAACACGCCCTCGGTCGACGCGGCGAAGAACCTCTTCGACCGCATCAACCGGCGGAACTTCACGATGTACCGGTACGACCTCTTCGGCGAGAACAAGGCCTTCGCCGACAACTTCACCTACCACCCGCTCGGCGGCTGCGTCCTCGGGGACGCCACCGACGGCTACGGGCGGGCCAAGGGCTACCAGGGGCTGTACGTGGTCGACAGCTCCCTGATCCCCGGATCGCTCGGCGTGAACCCCTTCGTGACCATCACCGCCCTCGCCGAGCGGAACATGGCCAGGATCCTCGCCGAGGACCCCCGGTAGGGGAGCGGCCCGGTGCCGCAACCCGGCAGACCTTCCCGGCCACCGCACCGGCCGCGGTACAGCACTAGCCGCGGTACAGCGCCTCGATCTCGTCCGCGAAGTCCTTGGCCACCACATTGCGCTTCAGCTTCAGCGACGGCGTGATGTGCCCCGACTCCTCCGTGAACTGGGAGGGCAGAATGCGGAATTTCCGCACCGATTCCGCCTTGGAAACCGCCGAGTTGCCGTCGTCCACGGCCTTCTGTACGGCGGCGATCAGCTCCGCGTCCTCGCGCAGTTCCGCCGCCGTCACACCGGCCGGCTTGCCGTTCTCCGCGGCCCACCGGCCGAGGAACTCCTCGTCGATGGTGACCAGCGCCGCCACGAAGGGCCGCGCGTCGCCCACCACCATGCACTCCGCGACCAGCGCGTGCGCGCGGATCCGGTCCTCGATCACGGCCGGCGCGACGTTCTTGCCGCCCGCCGTGACGATGAGTTCCTTCTTGCGGCCGGTGATCGCGAGGTAGCCGTCCTCGTCGAGGGTGCCGACGTCGCCGGTGTGGAACCAGCCGTCGGTCAGCGCCTCGGCGGTCGCCGTCTCGTTCTTCCAGTACTCCTTGAAGATGTGCTCGCCGTGCAGCAGCACCTCGCCGTCGTCCGCGATGCGCACCACGGAGCCGGGCAGCGGCTGGCCGACCGTACCGATCTTCGTCTTGTCCCACGGGTTGAAAGCCGTGGCCGCACAGGACTCGGTGAGGCCGTAGCCCTCCAGCACCGTGAAGCCGATGCCGCGGAAGAAGTGGCCGAGCCGCTCGCCCAGCGGGGCTCCGCCGGAGATCGCGTACTCGCCGCGCCCGCCGAGGACCGTGTGCAGCTTGCTGTAGACCAGCTTGGAGAACAGCTTGTGCTTCAGGCGCAGCCCGAAGGAGGGGCCGCCCGGGGCGTCCATCGCGCGGCTGTACGCGATCGCCGTGTCCGCCGCGGCGTCGAAGATCCTGCCCTTGCCGTCGGCCTGGGCCTTGGCGCGCGCCGAGTTGTAGACCTTCTCGAAGACGCGCGGCACACCGAGGATCAGGGTGGGGCGGAAGGACTGGAGCTCGTCCGTCAGGTTCTTGATGTCCGGTACGCAGCCCAGGCGGATCGGCGCGAGCACGGCAGCCACCTCCACCAGGCGCCCGAAGACGTGCGCGGCCGGGAGGAAGAGCAGGACCGAGCACTCGCCGGTGCGGAAGAGGGGGCTCAGGCGCTCCACCACGTTGCCGCATTCGGCGAAGAAGTTCCGGTGGGTCAGCACACAGCCCTTGGGACGGCCGGTGGTGCCCGAGGTGTAGACGATGGTGGCCGGGTCGTCGGCGCCCGCGAGGCTGCTGCGCTCCTCGACCTCGGCGTCGGAGATCTCCGCGCCGGCGGCCTTCAGCGTTTCCAGCGCGCCCTGCTCGATCTCCCAGACCTCGCGCAGCTCCGGCAGCCGGTCGCGCAGCGAGGCCACGGCCGCGCTGTGCGCCGGGCTCTCCACGATGACGGCGACGGCGCCGGAGTCACCGAGGATCCACTGGACCTGCTCGGCGGAGCTGGTCTCGTACACGGGGACGGTGACGCCGCCCGCGCTCCAGATCGCGAAGTCGAACAGCACCCACTCGTAGCGGGTGCGGGAGATGAGGGCGACCCGGTCGCCGGGCCGGATACCGGCCGCCACGAGGCCCTTGGCCGCGGCGCGGACCTCGGCGAGGAACTCCGTCGCGGTCACGTCCTGCCACCGGCCGTCGACCTTGCGGCTCATGACGGCGGTGTCTGGATGCTGAGCGGCGTTGCGGCGGATGAGATCCGTCAGGTTCCCGTCCGACGGGACCTCGTACAGGGCCGGAAGGCTGAACTCGCGCAAGACTGCTGCTCCTCTGGGCGCCATCGCCACCATGTGGACCGACCGGACGTTACCCACCGGTAGTGGGTTCCCGATAGGGGGAACCGGCCAGATGTTCCGTGCGTCACATTCTGCACTTACCCTGCCTCACCACTTACGTGCAGACAGTAGTCGACCGCCTCTGCGACTCGGAAGTAACCGCAGGTCCGGCCGCCTCTCCCAGCCCCTCTACCAGCCGCCACCCGGCGGCTCTAGGGTTGGCCGCATGGCTGGCAGCATGCGGGGACAGCAGTTCGGCACGAGCGGATCAAGCCGGGGACCAGGCCGTGGAGCAGGCCGTGGGCCGGGCCACGAGCCGGACCACGAGGCGGGCCGTGGGCCGGGCCGCACCCGGGTCCACGTCGTGAGCGACGTGCACGGCAACACCGAGGCCCTCTCCCGCGCGGGAGACGGGGCCGACGCCCTCATCTGCCTCGGCGACCTCGTGCTCTTCCTCGACTACGCCGACCACTCGCGCGGCATCTTCCCCGACCTGTTCGGCGTCGAGAACGCCGACCGCATCGTCGAGCTGCGCACCGCGCGCCGCTTCGAGGAGGCGCACGCCTTCGGCCGGCAGCTCTGGGCCGGCCTGGACCGGGACACCCTCATCGAGGGCGCCGTACGCCGTCAGTACGCACAGATGTTCGCCGCCTTCCCCACCCCCACGTACGCCACCTACGGCAACGTCGACGTCCCGGGCCTGTGGTCCGAGTACGCCGACCGCGACGGCATCACCGTCCTCGACGGCCAGCGGGTCGAGATCGGCGGCCGCGTCTTCGGCTTCGTCGGCGGCGGACTGCCCTCCCCGATGCGCACCCCCTACGAGGTGGACGTGGAGGAGTACGCCGCCAAGGTCGAGGCCCTCGGCGAGGTGGACGTGCTCTGCTCGCACATCCCGCCGGAAGTACCCGAGCTCTGCTACGACACGGTCGCCCGCCGGTTCGAACGCGGCAGCGAGGCCCTGCTCGCCGCGATCCGCCGCACCCGCCCCCGCTACGCCCTCTTCGGACACGTCCACCAGCCGCTCGCCCGGCGGATGCGCATCGGGAACACCGAGTGCGTGAACGTCGGCCACTTCGCGGCCACGGGCCGGCCCTGGGTCCTGGAATGGTAGAGATCGAGCCGCTTCCCGGCGGCCTCCCGCAGGGTGCGGGACGCACTGGAGTGGCGACGTCCGCACGCGCGGTAGCCTTCACGCGGCGGCCCCAGGCCGCACACATCCTCGAACCACCCCAGCTGCCGCTGGGAGGTACCCCCAGCCCGGAGGAGCGACCGCGATGGCGGAACACACCAGCTCAAGCATCACGATCGAGGCTGCGCCCACCGACGTGATGGCCGTGATCGCCGACTTCGCCCGTTACCCCGAGTGGACCGGCGAGGTGAAGGAGGCCGAGGTACTGGCCACCGACGCCGCAGGGCGCGCCGAAAGGGTCCGCCTGCTGCTCGACGCGGGCGCGATCAAGGACGACCACACCCTCGCCTACACCTGGAAGGGCACCGACGAGGTCAGCTGGACCCTGGACAAGTCCCAGATGCTGCGCCAGCTGGACGGCTCCTACCGGCTGACCCCCGTCGACGGCGGCAAGCGCACCGAGGTCACCTACCAGCTGACCGTCGACGTCAAGATCCCCATGCTCGGCATGATCAAGCGCAAGGCCGAGAAGGTCATCATCGACCGGGCGCTCGCGGGCCTGAAGAAGCGCGTCGAAACCGTCTGATCCCGCTTCCCTCCCGCTTCCCGCGCACCGGACGGGCCGAGGAACGCGCTGCGCGCCCCTCCGGGCCCACCGCCCGCAGGCGCGCGGCCCGCGGACCACCACCGACCCGGAGCACCCGCACATGCACACCTTGCTGATCACCGGCCCCGGCGGGGCCGGGCGGACCACCGTGGCGGCGGCCACCGCCCTCGCCGCGGCCCGCCACGGGCAGCGGGTGCTGCTGCTCTCCGGCGACATCGGCGACCCGCTCACCGCCCTGGTCGGCGACCCGGCCGCACCCGGGCTGCGGGTGGCCCGGGTGGACTCCGGCGAGGAGTTCCGTGAAGAACTCGTCGCCCTCCAGCAGCGCGGATCCGCCCTGCTCGGCCTGGTCGGGGCCCGGCCGCTGGGCGCCGAGGAGATCACCGAACTGCCCGGCGCCGAGCAGTTCGCCCTGCTCCGCGCCCTGCGGCGGGCCGCCGCCGCGCCCGGCGCCGACCTCGTCGTCGTCGACATGCCACCGCTCCACCAGAGCGTCGCCACCCTCGCCCTCCCCGCCCAGCTGCGCCGCTACCTCGCCCGGCTGCTGCCCGCCGAACGGCAGGCCGCCCGCGCCCTGCGGCCCGTACTGGCCCAGCTGGCCGGCGTACCGATGCCCGCCCGGTGGCTGTACGAGACCGCCGCCCGCTGGGACGAGGAGCTGGCCGCCGTACAGGCCGTCGTCGAGGCCGACACCACCGAGCTGAGGCTGGTCGCCGAGCCCGGCCCGGCCGCCGCCGACGCGCTGCGCCTCGGCCGGCTCGGGCTCGCCCTCCAGCAGCTGCCCGTCTCCGGCGTCGTCGCCAACCGCCTGGTCCCCCAGGACTCCGCCGACCCCTGGCTCGCCGGGCTCGCCGCCCAGCAGGAGAAGTACGCCGCCGAGTGGGCCGCCGAGCTCCCCGTGGTGCCCCTCGCCCACCTCGGCCGCGATCCGCGCGGCCCGCAGGACCTGGGGCGGCTCGCCACCGCCGGCGGGCTCGTACCCGAGGCGCCCGCACCCCGCCGGGCCTGGGCCGTCGAGGACCGGCTCGACGAGGACGGAGTGCTCGTCTGGGTGGTACCGCTGCCCGGCGCGCACAAGAGCGACCTCGACCTCGTCCGTCGCGGCGACGAGCTGCTTCTCACGGTCGGCCCCCACCGCAGGATCGTCCCGCTCCCCGGGGCGCTGCGCCGCTGCACCGTCTCGGGCGCCGCCCTCGCACAGGGGGAACTCCGCATCCGCTTCACCCCCGACCCGGGACTGTGGCCCCGTACGCGATGAACCGAGTACCCCCGTTCGGGTACCGTCGAAGGTAGTCCGTACCGCACGTCCAGCAGCAGCCGCAGGAGAGAGTCCGCCATGAGCGAGGCCACCGACCGTCCCACCGACGACGACGCCTGGGCCGGCGCCTGCGCCGAGGACCTCGCCGCCGAGCAGGAACGCCGGCGTGCGCGGGAACAGGGGGCGGCCGGCGGCACCGGCACCGCCGCCGAAGAGCTCTTCAAGCTCTTCGAAGCCGTCGCCGACAAGGTGTCCGGGCTGAACAACCCGCTGTTCGGCGTGGCCGCACACGGCGCGGTGCGCCAGATCGTCGACCAGGCCAAGACCGCCGCCAAGCCCGTCATCGAGCGCAATCCGGAGGTCTTCGACCACCTCGCGGCCGCCGGCTCCGAACTGCTCGCCGCCTACCGCTCGGCCGTCGAGGGCCACGAGCGCCGCTGGACGCGGGGCGAAACCCCGGCTCCCCGGCAGGCGGCCCACGACCGCGACCCGCGTGACGAAGGCCCCGACGACGGCCCCTCCGAGCGGATCGATCTCGACTGATCCTCCGGCAGCCTCGGGTACCGTTGGCAGTGGCGGGGTTTGACCGGAAACCGAGGGACTAATGGGACTCACCATCGGCGTCGACATCGGCGGCACGAAGATCGCGGCCGGCGTGGTCGACGAAGAGGGCACGATCCTTGAGACGTACAAGGTGCCCACCCCGCCGACCGCGGACGGAGTGACGGAGGCCATCTGCGCCGCCGTCTCCGAGGTCAGCAGCAGCCACACCATCGACGCCGTCGGCATCGGCGCCGCCGGATACGTGGACGACAAGCGCGCGACCGTACTCTTCGCGCCCAACATCAACTGGCGTCACGAGCCGCTGAAGGACAAGGTCGAGCAGCGCATCGGCCTGCCCGTCGTCGTCGAGAACGACGCGAACTGCGCGGCCTGGGGCGAATACCGCTTCGGCGCCGGCCAGGGCCACGACGACGTCATCTGCATCACGCTCGGCACCGGCCTGGGCGGCGGCATCATCATCGGCAACAAGCTGCGGCGCGGACGCTTCGGCGTCGCCGCCGAGTTCGGGCACATCCGGGTCGTCCCGGACGGCCTGCTGTGCGGCTGCGGCAGCCAGGGCTGCTGGGAGCAGTACGCCTCCGGG
>NZ_JBSGZP010000089.1:0-16242 GCF_053611065.1 Streptomyces sp. NPDC054840 | reverse complement strand
GGCCGAAGGTGCCCCCGGCGAGGCCGGAATTGCGCCCGGCGGGGCTGAAGGTGCCCGGCGTGAGGCTGAACGGGCCCGGCGCGAGGCCGAACCGGCGGGCGGCGGGACGGCTGCGCGGCCGGCTCGGCGCGGGGCCGGCGGGGACCCCGTCAAGGCGTTGCTGCACCGGCACCGGGAGCTGTGCGAGCGCGCTGTGGACCCGCTGGAGATCGCCGCCGGGCTGGAGGCCCACGGCATCACCGACCGCACCGCCGCCCGGTTCCGGCACCGGGACGTCTTCTCGCTCGCCGAGGAGCTGTACGCGCGCAGCCCCCACGAGGAGGTCACCGCCGCCGCGCCCGCCCTGGTCCCGGCCGGCCCCGCCGCGTTCCGCCGCTTCGGCTACGCGCTGCTGCCGGCCGCCCTCACCTGCGCCGCGGCCGGCGCCGGGCAGGCGTGGGCGGGAGCCGCCGCCGTGGCAGCCGTCGCGGCGGCCCTGGTGTGGCCCGGGCGGGCCACCGGTGGCCGGTTCCCCTACGTGGCGCACCTGCTGGCCGCGGCCGTCGCCGGCTGGGCCGTGCACCGGCACGGCACCACCTTGGCGGTCGGCCTCGCGCTGGCCGTCGTCCCCGGGCACCTGGCCGCCGTCGCCTTCGCCGCAGGGGCGCGGGCCCGGCTCGACGGGAGCCGCGCCCTGGAGGACTTCGCGGACCGGGCCCGTCCGCTGCTGCTGGCGGCCGTCGCCCTGTTCACCGGCGCCGCCGCCGGGACCGCCGCGCTCGCGGCCACGCCGCTCCCCGTGGCCGTGCCCCTCGCGCTGCTGCTGTTCCTGACCCGGCTCCTGCTGCGGCACGGAGCCCGGCGCGCACCCGTCTGCGCGGCGCTCGCCCTCGCCCTGGTCCCTGTTCCGGCGGCGGTCCTCGCCGCCGCGGCCGGACTCCTCGTACACGCCGTACTCGCCCTGGCCCGCGCCTCCGCGCATGCGCGGCCTTGACGTCCCTGGGACGTCCCCAGCCTTCGGAGCCGACGCCGAGGCGCTTTACCCGTACCCCGCCCCACCCATCCGTCCATTCGTCCGCAAGGAGACCCAGACATGACCGGCCAGCCAACCAACCAAGGGGTCACGCGATGAGGGTGCTGCTGATCGGAGCCAACGGATACCTCGGCCGTTACGTGGCCGACCGGCTGCTCGCCGACCCCGCCGTCCAGCTCACCGCGCTCGGCCGCGGCGACGACGCCGACGTCCGCTTCGACCTCGCCACCGGCAGCCCCGGCGCGCTCACCCGCTTCCTCGACGCCGTCCACCCGGGCGTCGTCATCAACTGCGCCGGAGCCACCCGGGGCGGGGCCCGGGAACTCACCCGGCACAACACCGTCGCCGTCGCGACGATCTGCGAGTCGCTGCGCCGCAGCGGCTGCGGGGCCCGCCTGGTGCAGCTCGGCTGCGCCGCCGAGTACGGGCCCAGTCAGCCCGGATCGTCCACGGCCGAGGACGCCGTGCCGAGACCGGGAGGGCCGTACGGGGTGAGCAAACTGGCCGCCACCGAGCTGGTTTTGGGCTCCGGACTGGACGCCGTCGTCCTGCGGATCTTCTCGCCCGTCGGCCCCGGCACCCCCGCCGGATCCCCGCTCGGCCGGCTCGCCGAGGCCATGCGCCGCGCGATGCAGGCGGGCGACGGCGAGCTGAAGCTCAGCGGGCTCGGCGTGCAGCGCGACTTCGTGGACGTACGGGACGTGGCGCGGGCCGTGCACGCCGCCTCGCTGTCCGCCGCCCAGGGCGTGGTCAACATCGGCACGGGCCGCGCGGTCCGGCTGCGCGACGCGGCCATGGTCCTCGCCCGGGTCGCCGGGTACGGAGGAGCCCTGCACGAGCTGGACGTCCCGCACGGCGGACCCCAGCAGACGCACGGGCACCCCGGCCGCCCGGCGGGACTCGCCACCATCGGCTCCCCGCGTTCCGAGGCCACCGCCGAGCAGATGGCCGCCGCGGCCCCCCAGCCGTACCCCTATCCGGACGGCTGCGGAGCCTGGCAGCAGGCGGATGTCCGTACCGCCCGGGACCGGCTCGGCTGGCGGCCCCGGATCAACCTGGAGGAATCCCTCGCGGACATCTGGATGGAGGCGGCGTGCCGCATCTGACGACACCGCCGGGGTCCATGACCGCCGCCGCGACCGAGGCCGGCCGCCTCGGTCTCGGCATCCCCGGCTACGCGCACCCGCTGCTCGCCCCTGTCGAGTGGGCCGAGCTGACCCGCCCCGCCACACCGCTGCACTGGGCCGTGCTCAATGTGGCGAACGGGCCGGGCGGGCGGCCCGATCCGCACTGCACGGAAGCGGCCGCGAAGCTGCGCCGCGCGGGCGGCATGATCCTTGGTCATCTCGCGATGCGAGACGGGTCGCGGTCCTTCGGGGAGCTGATCTCCGACGCCCACCGCTTCCGCGACTGGTACGGGGTCGGCGGCTTCTACCTCGCCGGGACCCCGGCCGACAAGGCGGACCTCGCCTCGGTGCGCCGGGTCGTGGACACCCTGCGGGGCCTCGGCGAGGACCTGCGGATCGTCCTCGGGCACGGCGCCCACCCGTACGAGGGCTACGCGGAGGCCGCCGACCAGCTGGTCACCTTCTCCGGGGCCTGGTCCGACTACCGCTGGTCGCAGGTGGCCGAATGGACCGCGGACCATCCGGCGGAGCGGTTCTGCCACCTCGTCCACGGGGTGCCGCGCGCGCATCTGGAGGAGGCGATGCGCATCGCTCGCTGGCAGGGGGCGGGCACGATCTGGTTCACCGACCGGCGCGGGGTGCGTGGCAGTGACCCCTGGGCCTCGATGCCCGCGTACTGGGACGAAATTGTCTCAAGGATCGGGACATGTGTCTTGGAATGAAGACGGCCGTGGCAGTGTTACTGGGAGAACAACCATCAGTTTGCTCCCTGCACCTGCGGGGATGCTCCCACCTCCGGAGTGCCCGTGTCGCTGCCACCGCTGGTCGAGCCAGCAGCTGAGCTCACCGTTGACGAGGTCCGTCGGTATTCGCGGCACCTGATCATCCCGGATGTCGGGATGGACGGCCAGAAGCGCCTGAAGAACGCCAAGGTGCTGGCCGTGGGTGCCGGCGGTCTCGGCTCGCCCGCCCTCATGTACCTCGCCGCGGCGGGTGTCGGCACGCTGGGCATCGTGGAGTTCGACGAGGTCGACGAGTCGAACCTGCAGCGCCAGATCATCCACAGCCAGGCGGACATCGGCCGTTCGAAGGCCGAGTCGGCCCGCGACAGCGTGCTGGGCATCAACCCGTACGTGAACGTGGTCCTTCACGAAGAGCGGCTCGAAGCCGAGAACGTGATGGAGATCTTCAGCCAGTACGACCTCATCGTCGACGGCACGGACAACTTCGCCACGCGCTACCTGGTGAACGACGCCTGCGTGCTGCTGAACAAGCCGTACGTGTGGGGCTCGATCTACCGTTTCGACGGCCAGGCCTCGGTCTTCTGGTCCGAGCACGGCCCGTGCTACCGCTGCCTCTACCCGGAGCCCCCGCCGCCGGGCATGGTCCCGAGCTGCGCCGAGGGCGGCGTGCTGGGCGTGCTCTGCGCGTCCATCGGGTCCATCCAGGTCACCGAGGCCATCAAGGTCCTCACGGGTGTCGGCGAGCCGCTGGTCGGCCGCCTGATGATCTACGACGCCCTGGAGATGCAGTACCGCCAGGTCAAGGTCCGCAAGGACCCCGACTGCGCGGTCTGCGGTCCGAACGCGACCGTCACCGAACTCATCGACTACGAGGCCTTCTGCGGCGTCGTGTCGGAGGAGGCCCAGGAGGCGGCCGCCGGTTCGACGATCACTCCCAAGCAGCTCAAGGAGTGGATCGACACCGACGAGCCCATCGAGATCATCGACGTCCGCGAGATCAACGAGTACGAGATCGTCTCGATCCCCGGCGCGAAGCTGATCCCCAAGGGCGAGTTCCTGATGGGCACCGCCCTCCAGGACCTGCCGCAGAACAAGCGCATCGTCCTGCACTGCAAGACGGGTGTCCGCAGTGCGGAAGTCCTCGCGGTGCTGAAGTCCGCGGGCTTCGCGGACGCGGTGCACGTCGGCGGCGGCGTGATCGGCTGGGTCCACCAGATCGAGCCCGAGAAGCCGGTCTACTAGGCAGGCCCGCTTCCACCGGCTGTGACCCGAAGGGGCCGTACCTCGCGATCGGGGTTCGGCCCTTTCGGCCTTCGACCTTCGTCCTTCGACCTGCGGACACGGCCGCGGACCGGATCAGGCGGGCGTGGGTGACTCCGGTGCCTCGGGCGGCGCCGTCGGGTCCGGGGCCGCGGTGCAGACGGTGCCCTCCGCCGGCGTCTTCCCGTCCAGCAGATAGGTGTTGACCGCCTTCTGCACGCACGGGTCGCCGCTGTTGTACGCGCCGTGTCCCTCGCCCTTGTAGGTGAGCTCCACGCCCACGCCCGGGCCCAGCCGCTCCACCATCTTGCGGGCGCCCTCGTACGGGGTGGCCGGGTCGCCGGTGTTGCCGATCACCAGGATCGGCGCGGAGCCCGGCGCCGAGACGTCGGGGGTCTCCCAGGTGCCGGCGACCGGCCAGCCGGTGCAGGACATCATGGCCCAGCCGAGGAGGTCCCCGAAGACCGGTGAGGCGGCGCGGAACTTCGCCAGCTCGGCCTTCGTCTGCTCCAGCGTGTAACGCTCCTTGTCGTCCACGCAGTTGATGGCGGTGTTGGCCGCGCCGATGTTGCTGTAACGCCCCTGCTGATCACGGCCGTTGAGCGCGTCCGACAGGGCCATCAGCAGCTGCCCCTGACCGCCCTCCGCCTCGTCGAGGCCCTGTTCCAGCAGCGGCCACAGCTCCTTGGAGTACAGGGCCTGCGCGATGCCGTTGGTCGCCTGGGTCTCGGTGAGCATCCGGTCCCCGATGCCCGGGATGGGCTTGGCGCCCAACGCCTTCTGCAGCTTGATGATGCCGGCCTCGATCTCCTTGGGTGTGCTGCCCTGGAGCCGGCACTGGTCACCGCGGTCCACGCAGTCCTGGGCGAAGTTGCCGAGCGCGAGCTGGAAGCCCTTGGCCTGGCCCAGGGCGCTCTCCTCGGCGGTCTTGGTCGGGTCCACGACGGCGTCGAAGACGGCCCGGCCGACGTTCTTGGGGAAGAGGTGGGCGTAGACGCCGCCCAGCTCGGTGCCGTAGGAGATGCCGAAGTAGTTCAGCTTCTCGTCGCCGAGGGCCTGCCGGATGCGGTCCAGGTCGCGGGCGGCGTTCTCGGTGCCGACGTGGGGGAGCAGCGCGCCGGAGTTCTTCTTGCAAGCCTCCTGGTACTGCCGGATGTTGTCGACGAAGGCCTTCTCCTCCTCCGGGGTCTCGGGGGAGGAGTCCTCGCTGAAGTACTGGTCCAGCTGCCTGTCGTTCTCGCACAGGACGGGGTCGCTGCCGCCGACCCCGCGGGGGTCGAAGCTGACCAGGTCGTACCGGGCTCGCAGGGCCTCGTACTCCTTCGCGGCGCCGGGCAGCGTGCTGATGCCGGAGCCGCCGGGGCCGCCGAAGTTGAAGACCAGCGAGCCCAGCCGGTTCTTCCGGTCCCGCGCCTGGGCCCGGATCAGGGCGATCGGGACCGTCTCACCCTCGGGCTTCGCGTAGTCGAGCGGGACGTCGAGGGTGGCGCACTGCCAGTCCTTGGGCGGAGCCTGGCCACCGCCCTGGGCGGCGGTCGGGGCGTCGCAGTCACCCCATTTCAGGGGCTTGACCTCCGGCGTGCCGTCGGCCGTCTGCTTCTTCCCGTCGCCGTCACCGGAACAGGCGGCGGTGGCGAGCAGCCCGGCGGCTAGCGTGGCGGCGGCGGTGACCCGCCAGGCGTGTGTCGGCATGTCCCCATCCTGTGCGCCCCGTGCCGACCCCGCCCGCGCGCTGACCCGAACGGGGGGCCGGCCCGTCCGCACATCGGTAGCCTTACACGCTCAGCTCCGTGATCGCGGCGAACAGGTGCTCCCAGGTCTCGGCGGAGGGGGAGCCGTCGGCCGGCGCCCCGGGATCCAGGGCCTCCATCGCCCGACGGAAGTCCCCGATGCCGTCCTCGGCCGGGTACGCGGACCAGCAGGCGCCCATGGAGCGGCGTACGCCGTCGGGAAGCCCGACGAAGGCCGCCGCGTCCCGGGCCGGCGGGACGACGGACCCTGGTACATGTGCACCGCCCCCGTGACGCGGTGGACGCATGCTGCCACGCGCTTCCGGCACCGCTGGTGCCGGCGCCGGTCCACGGCGGTGACGGGACAGCTCTCAGATGGCTTCCTTGCGGGTCAGGAAGTTGAACGAGATCCACCCCGGCAGCACCGGCAGCCAGAAGGTCATCAGGCGGAACAGCAGCACCGCCGAGATCGCGACCTCCTTCTCCAGTCCCGCCGCGATCAGACCGAGGGTCAGAGTGGTCTCCACCGCGCCCATACCGCCCGGCGTCGGGGCCGCCGATCCCAGCGCGTTGCCCGCCAGGAACACCACCGCGATGCTCGCGTAGCTGATGGCCTCGCCGCCCCCGAACGCGCGGATCGATGCGTCGAGGCACATCACGAAGCAGCCGGTCAGCAGCAGCATCCCGCCGATGCCGGTCAGCAGCTTCTTCGGCCGCTGGAGCACGTCCAGCATGCGCGGCACCACGCCCGCGAACAGCGCGCGTACCCGCGTCACCACGAACTTCCGCAGGAACGGGACGGCCGTCACCACCAGCACCAGTACGGCCACCGTCAGCAGACCCGCGATGACCGCCCTGGACGGGGTCATCTCCGGGGTCTTCTCGGTCCCGGTCAGATAGCCGAAGGACAGCAGCAGCAGGATGTGGCTGGCCAGTCCGAACAGCTGGGAAGCGCCCACGCTCGCGACCGCCAGCCCCGGCCGGACCCCCGCCCGCTGCAGGAACCGTGTGTTCAGCGCGACACCGCCGACGGCCGCCGGGGCCACCAGCTTCACGAACGACCCGGCCACCTGCGCGACCACGGTCCGCAGGAACGGCACCCGCTCCGGCACGAAGCCCAGCAGGCTCATCGCCGCCGCGAAGTACGTCAGCGCCGAGAAGGCGAGCGCCGCCCCGACCCAGCCCCACTGCGCCTCGCCGATGATCGTCGCGAAGTCCACGTGGGCGAGCTGCGTGAGCAAGAAGTACGCACCGAACGCACCCGCGATGAACGAGACCAGCGTCCGCGGCCGGATCCGCTCCAGCCGGGCCGGCTCCACCGGCGCCTGCGGCCGGATCAGCAGCACCTGGTGGCGGATCTGGGTCAGCAGATCCTCCTCGCGGGCCCCGTCCAGCGCATCCTCCAGGGCCTTCTTCTCGGCCTTGCGGTCGGCGGCGGCCGAGGCGGAGACCGGGGTGGCGGAGGCCGCGGACTCCGCCTCGCGCGCCGCCTTCGCCGCCCGCGAGGACTCCAGTACGGCCTCGCGCTGCCGCTCCGCCCGCTCCCGGGCCAGCTTGCGCAGCGTCGCCCGGGTGGAACGGCTCAGCGCGATCGGCTGGAGCAGCGGCAAGCAGTCGGCCACCGCGTCCGGGCCGAGCACCGACACGGCCGAGGCCACCGCGCGCTCGGCGCCGACCCGCAGGCCGATCGTGGTCAGCAGCTGGGCGATGTCCATCCGGAGCACCAGGTCGCCGGCGGCGATCTCGCCGCCGCGCAGGTCGGTGAGGATGACATTGCCGGAACGATCCACCACAAGGGCGTCCCCGGTCAGCCGCCGGTGCGCGATCCGCCGTGACTGCAGCGCCCGTACCTGCTTCCACGTGTGGTGGATCAGTTCGTCGGTGATCTCCTCGTCGGCGAGCGCGTCGAGGGCCCGGACGTCCAGGTGCTCGTACACGAGCATCACCGCGTCCGGACCGAGCTCGGAGGTGGCGATCAGCTTCGGCGCGTTCGCCCCGGCCGCGATGGCCGCGTACGCGAGGAGCGCCTCCTGCTCCAGCGCCTGGCGCAGCGACTGGAGGCTGCGCCCGGTGGTGATGCCGCGCAGGGTGAGCCGGCGCCAGACCCGGTAGAAGAAGCCGTGGGCCTGCTGCTCGCGGTCGACGATCGTGACATCCAGCGGCGGCCCGTCCTCCAGGGTCACGTGGTAGCGGCGCCCCCGGTCGCTGGCCTCGGAGGGCTCGGGGCCCTCGGGCATCTCGGCGCGCATCGCGCTGACCGGCTGGAAGCCGACGCGGCGCAGTCCGGCGAGGAGGTGCTGCCCGGTGGGGCGCACGTTGGGTGAGCCGACGGCGTACAGGGTGCCGTAGGCGACGCTCCAGCCGATCAGCACGGTGAGGATGATCGAGAAGGGGGTGGTGTACCCGTTGACCAGCATGGTCAGCGCGTTGAGCAGCAGGACCACCCACAGGGCGACCCGCCAGTGGGGCCTGCGGGTCATCCCGACCGCGGTCATGTACGCGATGACGGGCGCGAGGTAGCCGTGCACCGGGTCGGTCAGGGTTCCACCGGCCGCGGGGCGGGTCAGGGCGTCCTGGATGGTGTCGGGGGCTGCCTGCGAGACCCACAGGTCGGTGGCGAGGGTGACGCCGTGCGCGAGGACGGCGGCGAGCACACCGTCGGCGATGCGCAGCCCGTCGCGTTTGATCAGACGCTCGATGGCGAAGGCGACGGGCAGCAGCAGCACCGCGATGCTGGAGACCAGCGCGGCGACCTTGATCAACAGGGCGGGAGCCTGGCCGGTGCCCTTGCTGATGTCCTCCTCCAGGCCCACGGTGGTGCCGTGGGCGAAGGCGGCGATCGCGAGGAGGACGGCGATCCCGAGGATGCCGACGAGCAGGCGTACGAGGTCGGACGGCCGGTGCACGCGGGCGGCGAGCAGTGGTTCGTCGACCTCGACCCGGTCGGCGTCCGTGGTGGCGTGTCCGTGAGCGCCCTCGGCGGCCGCGGCGGCCTTGGTTTCACCGGCCCCGGCCTCGGCGGCGGCCCCGGCCTCGGCGGCCTGGGCTTCGGCGGCCTGGGCTTCGGCGGCCTCGGCTCCGGGAGCCTTGGTTTCGGCGGCCTCGGCCTCGCCGGTGCGGCCGGTCCGGCCGTCGGGGCGCGGGGGCTCCGGACGGGGCTCCGGGACGGGTTCGGGGCGGGCGGCGCGGCCGTCGTCAGGGCGTGCGCCGTCGTCGGTCGCCGCGCCGTCCGGAGGGCTCACACCCTGCTCCTTTGTCGTCACATCCGTCTCTTCTTGATCACGTATCACCAGTCACCGCCCGGAAGATGGTGGCACGGACCGACGGGCCAGCGGGGCATCAGGGTGCGCGCCGGTGCGGAAGCGAGACCTCCGCCTGAGGGCGGCCGGTGTACTGCACCATGTGCTGAATGAGTGAGGAGCTGCCCGCGTACGCGGAGCGGGTACTGGAGGTGGCCGAGCGTATTCCGCCCGGCCGGGTGATGACATACGGGGACGTCGCCGAATGGCTCGGCGAGGGAGGACCGCGCCAAGTCGGGCGCGTCATGGCCCTGTACGGGGGAGCCGTGCCCTGGTGGCGCGTGGTGCGGGCGGACGGCCTGCCGCTGCCCGGCCACGAGGTGCGCGCCCTGGAGCACTACCGGACCGAGGCCACCCCGCTGCGCCTGACGGCGGGCGGCGAGCCACGCCTGGACATGCGCCGGGCGCGCTGGGACGGGTCCCCCGGACAGGATGGCGGACAGGACGGCGGACGCGACGAGGCTCACATCTGACAGCTTCGGCCATGCGCGGCCCGGACGGGCGATCGGGCGACGGCCCGAACGCCCGTCCGGGGTACCCGGGGGGACTGCGCGGCGCCGGCCGGTTGCCGTAGCGTTGCCTCTTCGGCTTCCGCGGGCGCTTCCGCGGCGGCCTCCCCGCGAGCCGTCACGGCAGCACCGCCCCACCCCGCAGACCCACCAGGACCGGCACCCCACGTGATCACCTCTTCCTCCGACCGCACCGAACGGCGGCGTACGCGGACCCCCGACGCGTACCGCCTCGTGCGCACCGGGCCGGAACGGGTGGATCCCCCTGTGCTGGACGCAGCGCAGCGGGCGGTGGTTGACCACACCGGCGGACCACTCCTGGTCCTCGCCGGACCGGGTACCGGGAAGACGACCACGCTGGTCGAAGCAGTCGCCGCCCGGGTGGAAGCGGGTACCGACCCCGCCCGGATCCTCATCCTCACCTTCAGCCGCAAGGCGGCGGTGGAACTGCGCGACCGGGCCGCCCTGCGCCTCGGTGGCGCGCGCGCTCCGCAGGCCACCACCTTCCACTCCTTCTGCTACGGACTCGTCCGCGCCCACCAGGACACCGACCTCTTCGCCGACCCGCTGCGGCTGCTCTCCGGCCCCGAGCAGGACGTCATGGTCCGCACCCTCCTGGAGGGGCAGCGCCGGATCCGCTCCATCCGCTGGCCGGACGACCTGCGGGCCGCGCTGACCACCCGCGGGTTCGCGGACGAGGTCCGTGCGGTCCTGGCGCGCGCCCGCGAGCTGGGCCTGGGCCCGGCGGCCCTCTCCTCGTTCGCCGACCGCATCGGCCGGCCGGACTGGAAGGCGGCGGCGGCCTTCCTCTCCGAGTACCTGGACGTCCTCGACATGCAGGGCACGCTGGACTACGCGGAGCTCCTGCACCGGGCGGTGCTCCTCGCGGAACGCACGCCGTCGCTCGCCTCCGCCTACGACGCGATCCTCGTCGACGAGTACCAGGACACGGACGCCTCGCAGCTGCGGCTGCTGCGCGCCCTGACCGGCCCGGGCGGCACGCTGGTCGCCTTCGGGGACCCCGACCAGTCGATCTACGCCTTCCGCGGCGCCGACATCAACAACATCCTGGACTTCGAGTCGTCCTTCCCCGGCGCGCGGGTCAAGGCCCTCACCGTCGGCCGCCGCTCCGGCGCGGCCCTGCTGGCGGCCACCCGGCTGCTCACCACCCGGATGCCGGTCCCGCGACTGCCGGCCGAGGCGGTCCGCGCCCACCGGAATCTCGCGCCGGTGCGGGAGGGCGGGCGGGTGGAGGTGTTCACGTACCCGACGGCGGGCGCCGAGCTGGACAACATCGCCGACATCCTGCGGCGGGCCCACCTGGAGGACGGGGTGCCCTGGCAGGACATGGCCGTCCTGGTCCGCGCGGGCGGCCGCACTCTCCCGGCGATGCGCCGCGCCCTGATCTCGGCGGGAGTCCCGGTCGAAACGGACGGCGCGGACACCCCCCTGCGCCACGAACCGGCGGTGTCCCCCCTCCTGACGGCCCTCCGTGTCTCGGCCACCTCGGCGACCACCGAACCCGACGAGCCGGGCTCCGCCGCCGCGACCGGATCCGCCGAGGCGGAGGCCCTGACCGGGTCCGCCGAGGCCGAGGCTCCGACCGGGTCCGCCCTCGCGTCACCGGACACCGACCCCGGTCCGCAGGAGCGGGCCGACGTAGCCGGGCAGCCGGGCCCTGGCGACCCCGCCGGGGGCGGTCGGGCGGGCGAGCTCGCTCGCACGGTCGGGGCGGGTGGGCGGGAAGCATCCCCTGCCGGAGCCGGAGCCGGAGCCGGAGCCGGAGCCGGAGCCGGAGCCGAGCCCGACGCCGTCGAAGCGGGACCGGGGCCGAGCCCCGCGAACCATCTCGACCCCGGCGCCGGCCCCCACGCCGACGCCGACCCCTACGCCGACGCGGTCGAGCCGGGCCCGGGGCCGGGCCCCGACAGCTCAGGCGACCCCGCCGGCGGGGTCACCGTCGAGGCCGCCCTCACCCTGCTCGCCTCCCCGCTCGGCGGCATGGACGCCGCCGACCTGCGGCGTCTCGGCCGCGCCCTGCGGGACGAGGAGCGCGCCGCCGGTGTCAAGGTGCCCGCGCCCTCCGACGTACTGCTCGCCCGCGCCCTCGCCGAGCCGGAACGGCTCACCGCGCACGATCCCGCCTACGCCCGCGGCGCCCAGCGCCTCGGCCTGCTCCTGCGCAAGGCCCGTGAGCTGCTCCAGGGCGGCGGCACCGCCGAGGAGGCCCTGTGGGTCCTCTGGGACGGCACGCCCTGGCCGCAGCGGCTGGAGCGCAGTGCCCGCCGCGGTGGCGCGGCCGGCCGTAACGCCGACCGTGACCTCGACGCGGTCTGCGCCCTCTTCGACACCGCCGCCCGCGCCGAGGAACGCACCGGCGGCCGCGGCGCACTCAACTTCCTCGAACAGTTGGAGGCGGAGGACATCGCCGCCGACACGTTGACGGCCCGCGCCACCCGCTCCGACGCCGTCCGGCTGATGACGGCCCACCGCTCCAAGGGACTGGAGTGGTCCCTCGTCGTCGTCGCCGGCGTCCAGGAGGGCCTGTGGCCCGACCTCCGCCGCCGGGGCTCCCTGCTGGAGGCCGACCGGATCGGCCGGGACGGCCTCGCCGAGCCCCTCACGCCCGGCGCCCTGCTGGCCGAGGAGCGCCGGCTGTTCTACGTCGCCGCCACCCGCGCCCGCGAACGCCTCGTCGTCACCGCCGTCAAGGCCCCCGCCGACGACGGTGACCAGCCCTCCCGCTTCCTCACCGAGCTCGGCGTCCCCCCGCGCGACGTCACGGGCCGCCCCCGCCGCCCCCTCGCCGTCGCCGCCCTCGTCGCCGAGCTGCGTGCCACCACCGTCGACCCCGACGCCTCGCCCGCCCTGCGCGACGCGGCCGCCCGCCGCCTCGCCCGCCTCGCCGCGCTCACCGACGACGAGGACCGCCCCCTGGTCCCCGCAGCGCACCCGCAGCGCTGGTGGGGCCTGTACGAGCCCACCCGCAGCAGCGTCCCCCTCCGCGACCGGGACCGGCCCGTCGCCCTGTCCGGCAGCGCCCTGGAGCAGCTCGCCAACACCTGCTCCCTCCAGTGGTTCCTCGGCCGCGAGGTCAAGGCCGACACCCCCTCCACCGCCGCCCAGGGCTTCGGCAACGTCGTCCACGTCCTCGCCGACGAGGTCGCCTCCGGCCGCACCCCCGCCGACCTGGCCGTCCTCATGGAACGCCTCGACTCGGTGTGGGACGCCCTCGCCTTCGACGCCCCCTGGAAGTCCCGCCAGGAGAAGGACAACGCCCGCGCCGCCCTGGAGCGCTTCCTGCGCTGGCACACCACCGACCGCGGGGGCCGGAAGGCCGTGGCCACGGAGCACGAGTTCGACGTCACACTCGAAACCGGTGAGGTCGCCGTCCGCATCCGGGGTTCCATGGACCGGGTCGAATCGGACCCGCAGGGGCGGGCGTACGTCGTCGACTTCAAGACCGGCAAGTCCGCCCCCACCAAGGACGAGGTCGCCCGCCACCCCCAGCTCGCCGTCTACCAGCTCGCCGTGCGCGAGGGCGCCGTCGACGAGGTCTTCGACGGCCTGCGCCCCGCGCCCGGCGGCGCCGAGCTCGTCCAGCTCCGCCAAGGCGCCGCGATCCGCGAGGGCGGCGACGCGGTGCCCAAGGTGCAGGCCCAGCAGCCGCTCGACGGGGAGTGGGTCGGCGACCTGCTGGCCACCGCCGCGGGCCGCGTCCTGGACGAACGGTTCGCGCCCGCCGCGGGCCGCCACTGTGACCACTGCTCCTTCCGCAGCTCGTGCAGCGCCCGCCCGGAGGGCCGCCAGACCGTCGAGTGAGCTCGGCGGTCGGGGCTGTCGGTGGGGGCGGCTAGCCTTTTTACGTGCCCGCGCGTCCGCCCGCCCTCTCCGACCCCGAGCAGCTCAAGGAGCTCCTCGGGATCCCTTTCACGCCCGAGCAGATGGCCTGCGTCACCGCCCCGCCCGCCCCCCAGGTCGTCGTCGCGGGCGCCGGCTCCGGCAAGACCACCGTCATGGCCGCCCGCGTCGTCTGGCTCGTCGGTACCGGTGCGGTCGCGCCCGAGCAGGTGCTCGGCCTGACCTTCACCAACAAGGCCGCCGGTGAGCTCTCCGAGCGCGTACGCAAGGCCCTGGCGCGGGCCGGCATCACCGACCCCGACCCCTCCCCGGCCGACGCGGACACGGTCGGCGGCGAGCCCCGCATCTCCACCTACCACGCCTTCGCCGGCCAGCTCCTGAAGGATCACGGCCTGCGCATCGGCCTGGAGCCCAGTTCCCGGCTGCTCGCCGACGCCACCCGCTTCCAGCTCGCCGCGAAGGTGCTGCGCGAGGCCCCCGGCCCGTACCCCTCGCTCACCAAATCGGTCCCCGACCTGGTCGGCGACCTCCTCGCGCTCGACGGGGAACTCTCCGAGCACCTGGTCGAGCCGGAGCACCTGCGGTTGCACGACACCGAGCTGCTCGGTGTGCTCGCCGACACCAAGCTCACCAACGAGGACCTCCGCAAGGTCCCGCAGGCCGTGCGCGGCCGCCTCGAACTGCTGGAACTGGTGATCCGCTACCGCGCCGCCAAACGTTCCCGCGACCTCTTCGACTTCAGCGACCAGATAGCCCTCTCCGCGCAGCTCGCCACCACCCGGCCCGAGGTGGGGGCGCTGCTGCGCGAGGAGTTCCGGGTGGTCCTGCTCGACGAGTACCAGGACACCTCCGTCGCCCAGCGACTGCTGCTGTCCGGCCTCTTCGGCGCGGGATCCGGCCACGCCGTGACCGCCGTCGGCGACCCCTGCCAGGCGATCTACGGATGGCGCGGGGCCTCCGTCGCCAACCTCGACGACTTCCCGGAGCACTTCCCGCACACCGACGGCACCCCCGCCACCCGGCTCTCCCTCAGCGAGAACCGGCGCAGCGGCGGCCGCCTGCTCGACCTGGCCAACGGCCTCGCCGCCCCGCTGCGCGCCATGCACGAGGGCGTGGAGGCCCTGCGCCCGGCGCCGGGGGCGGAGGCCGCCGGTCAGATCCGCTGCGCCCTGCTGGAGACCCACGCGCAGGAGCTCGACTGGCTCGGCGACTCCGTCGCCCACCTGGTCCGCACCGGGACGGAGCCGCGCGAGATCGCCGTACTGTGCCGGTCCGCCGGGGACTTCGCGCAGATCCAGGCCGTGCTGGTGGACCGGGACGTGCCGGTGGAGGTCGTCGGCCTCTCCGGGCTGCTGCACCTGCCCGAGGTCGCCGATCTCGTCGCCGTCTGCGAGGTGCTCCAGGACCCCGGCGCCAACGCCTCCCTCGTCCGGCTCCTGATCGGCCCGCGCTGGCGGATCGGCGCGCGCGACCTGGCCCTGCTGGGCCGCCGGGCACGGCTCCTGGTGGGCCGCGCGCCCGTCGAGTCCGACCCTGACGAACGGCTCGCGGCGGCCGTGGAGGGCGTGGACCCGGCGGAGATCGTGTCGCTGGCCGACGCCCTGGAGACCTTCCTCGACGGAGCCGGACAGGCCCCGGACGACCTCCCCTTCTCGGCGGAGGCCCGGGTCCGCTTCGCGCACCTCGCCCAGGAACTGCGCGACCTGCGGCGCTCCCTCGCGGACCCGCTGATGGACGTCCTGCACCGGGTGCTGACCGCCACCGGGCTGGAGGTGGAGCTGTCGGCCTCCCCGCACGCGCTGGCGGCCCGCCGCCGCGAGACGCTGTCGAACTTCATGGACGTCGCGGCCGGTTTCGCCGCCCTGGACGGCGAGGCCACGCTGCTGGCGTTCCTGGCGTTCCTGCGCACGGCCGCCCAGTACGAGAAGGGCCTGGACCACGCGCTGCCCGGCGGCGAGAACACAGTCAAGGTGCTCACCGCCCACAAGTCCAAGGGCCTGGAGTGGGACGTGGTGGTGGTCCCGGACCTGTGCGCGGGCGCCTTTCCGAAGGAGAAGCCGCCGGAGGCCTGGACCTCGTACGCGAAGGTGCTCCCGTACGCCCTGCGCGGCGACGCCCCCACCTTGCCCGGGGACCCGGCCTGGACCTCGGCGGGCCTGAAGGCCTTCAAGGCCGCGCTCAAGGAGCACAAGTCGGTGGAGGAGCTCCGCCTCGGCTACGTGACCTTCACCCGGCCGCGCTCCCTGCTGCTGGCCTCCGGCCACTGGTGGGGGCCGAGCCAGAAGAAGCGCCGCGGCCCGTCGCCGTTCCTCGAAGCCCTGTACGAGCACTGCGCGGCCGGTTCCGGCGAGATCGAGGCCTGGGCGGACGAGCCCGACCCCACCGCCGAGAACCCCATCCTGGCCGGCGAATCCACCCCCGACCACTCCTGGCCCCTCCCGCTCGACCCGTACTCCCTCACCCTGCGCCGCGCGGCGGCCGCCTTGGTGGAGTCCTACCTCGCGACCCCGCCCCCCGCGGAGGACGAGTCCTACCTCTGGCCCCCGGACTGCGAAGAACCGTGGCCGGACGAAGACCCCTGGGAACCGCCCCCGACCGACGGCCCTTGGCTTCCCGGGCCCGCGTCCGACGGCCCCTGGCTTCCCGGGCCCGCGTCCGACGGCCCCTGGCTTCCCGGGCCCGCGTCCGACGGCCCCTGGCT
>NZ_JBSGZP010000088.1:0-16344 GCF_053611065.1 Streptomyces sp. NPDC054840 | reverse complement strand
GCCCAGGAGACCGCGGACCGGCTGCGCGCGGAGGCGAAGGCCGCCGCCGAGCGGGTCGCCGCGGAGGCCGCGGAGGCGCTGGCCGCCGCGCAGGAGGAGGCCGCCCGGCGCCGCCGGGAGTCCGAGGAGACCCTGGCGTCGGCGCGGACCGACGCGGAGAACGAGCGGGCCCAGGCCCGCGAGCAGAGCGAGGAACTGCTGGCGCAGGCCCGCAAGCGCTCCGAGGAGGCGCAGGCCGAGGCGGTCTGGCTGACCGAGGAGGCCGAGCGGCGCGCGTCGGAGGTCGTGTCGGCGGCGGAGGCCACCGCGCAGCAGGTACGGGACTCCGTGGCCGGGTTGCACGAGCAGGCCGAGGAGGAGATCGCCGGGCTGCGCAACGCCGCCGAGCACGCGGCGGAGCGTACGAGGACGGAGGCCGAGGAAGAGGCCGGCCGGGTCCGCGGCGATGCCTACGCGGAGCGGGAGCGGGCCACCGAGGACGCCAACCGGATCCGCAGCGAGGCGCGGGCCGAGACGGACGCGGCGAAGGCGCTCGCGGAGCGTACGGTCGGCGAGGCCATCGCCGAGGCGGAGCAGCTGCGCACCGACACCGCCGAGTACGCGCAGCGGGTGCGTACGGAGGCCACGGACGCGCTGGCCGCCTCCGAGCGGGACGCGGCCCGGACCCGGGCCGACGCCCGGGACGACGCGAACCGGATCCGCGGCGAGGCGGCGGAGTCCCTGGAGTCCTCCCGCGCCGAGGGCGCCCGGATCACGGCCGAGGCGACGGCGGAGGCCGAGCGGCTCACCGAGGAGACCCGCGCCGCGAACGCGGCCACCGTCGGCGAGGCGACGGCGGAGGCCGAGCGGATCACCACCGAGGCGGCCGAGATCGCCGAGGCAAGCCGCATCGAGGCCGCCGGCATCCTGGACGAGGCACGGGCCGAGGGCAACCGGCTGCGTACCGAGGCCGCGGAGCAGGCCGACCGGCTCATCACGGAGGCCTCCGCGGAGGCGGACCGCCTCACCGAGGAGACCCGCGCCGCGAACGCGGCCACCGTCGGCGAGGCGACGGTGGAGGCCGAGCGGATCACCACCGCGGCGGTCCGGCTCAAGGCGCAGGCGGCCGAGACCCTGGCGAGTGCCGAGCGTGACGCCGCACGGATCATGGTCGACTCGCGTGCCGAGGGCGACCGGCTGATCGACGAGACCCGGATGGCCAACGAGGCCACCGTCGCCGAGGCGGCCAAGGTGCTGGCCGACGCCCGCGCGGAGGGTGGCCGGATCATCGGCGAGGCCACCGCGGAGGCGGACCGGGTCACGGCCGCGGCGAACGAAACGCTGTCGAGTGCCGAGCGCGACGCCGAGCAGACGCTGGACGAGGCGCGCGCCGAGGCGAACCGGCTGCGTTCCGAGGCGGCCGAGCAGGCGGACCGGCTCGTCACGGAGGCCGTGGCCGAGACGGAGAAGCTCATCGAGCAGACCCGCAGGGACAACGAGCGCACGGTCGCCGAGGCGGCCGGCGAGGCAGAGCGGCTGCGGGCGGACGCGTCGGAGGCGCTTTCCTCGGCGCAGGAGCACGCGACCCGCACCCGGTCGGAGGCCGAGCGGGTCAAGGCGCAGGCGGCGGCCGCGGCGGAGCGCACCCGCGCCGAGGCCCGTACCGAGTCCGAGCGGCTGCTGGACGAGGCACGCGAGGCGGCGAACAAGCGTCGCAGCGAGGCTGCGGAGCAGGTGGACCGGCTCATCACGGAGGCCTCGGCGGAAGCCGAGAAGCTCACGGCCGAGGCGCAGAAGCAGGCCCTCGCCGCGACCACGGCTGCCGAGGAGCAGGCCGACGCGATGGTCGACGCGGCCCGCAAGGAGGCCGTGCGGATCACCTCCGAGGCGACCGTCGAGGGCAACTCCATGGTGGAGAAGGCCCGCACGGACGCGGACGAGCTGCTGGTCGGCGCGCGCAGGGACGCGGCTGCCATAAGGGAACGGGCGGAGGAGCTGCGCGGCCGCGTCGAGGGCGAGGTCGAGGAGCTGCACGAGCGCGCCCGCCGGGAGTCGGCCGAGCAGATGAAGTCGGCCGGCGAGCGCGTGGACAAGCTGGTGCGCGCGGCGACGGAGCAGAGCGTCGAGGCCGAGGCGAAGGCCAAGGAGCTGGTGTCGGACGCGAGCAGCGAGGCGAGCAAGGTGCGCATCGCCGCGGTCCGCAAGGCGGAGGCGCTGCTCAAGGAGGCCGAGCAGAAGAAGGCGGAGCTGGCCCGGGAGGCGGAGAGCGCACTCGCGCGGGCCAAGGCGGAGGCGGAGCAGCTCGTCGAGGAGGGCCGCCGTGAGCTGGAGGTCCTGGTGCGCCGTCGCGAGGACATTCAGGCGGAGATCTCCCGTGTCCAGGACGTTCTTGAGGCGTTGGAATCATTCGAGGCGCCGCCTTCGGGCGGCGGGAAGCCGGCGGTCGGCGGCCAGGGCGCGGGGGGCGTGAAGGCCGGGGTGACCGTGGGGTCCACTCGTTCGGGTGGCAAGGCGTCGGAGGGGTAGCCAAATGCTCCACGGTGTGTGCACCTGATGAAGGTTCAGGCGAACGGGTGACAAGCATTCTGCTGCCTTGCCACTCAAAAGGGGTGTCATTGTCCAGATCAAACGCGGATTGACTCGATGACACGCCGCCTGGGCGCCTAGGATTCCCCTAACACCTCACGTAGCACCTCATCGGTCTCATTCGACAGGAACCCCATGAGCGACACTTCCTCCCCCTTCGGCTTCGAGCTCGTGCGGCGTGGTTACGACCGTGGTCAGGTGGACGACCGCATTACCAAGCTGGTCTCCGACCGCGACAGCGCCCTTGGACGTATCAACTCTCTGGAAAAGCGGATCGAGGAGTTGCACCTCGAGACGCAGAACGCCCAGGCCCAGGTGAACGACGCCGAGCCGTCGTACGCCGGTCTCGGCGCCCGGGTCGAGAAGATCCTGCGGCTGGCCGAGGAGGAGGCGAAGGACCTGCGCGAGGAGGCCCGTCGCGCGGCCGAGCAGCACCGTGAGCTCGCCGAGTCGGCCGCCCAGCAGGTACGCAACGACGCCGAGTCGTTCGCCGCCGACCGCAAGTCGAAGGCGGAGGACGAGGGCGTCCGCATCGTCGAGAAGGCCAAGGGCGACGCGTCGACCCTGCGCGCAGAGGCCCAGAAGGACGCGGCCTCCAAGCGCGAGGAGGCCGACGCCCTCTTCGAGGAGACCCGCGCCAAGGCCGCCCAGGCCGCCGCGGACTTCGAGACCAACCTGGCCAAGCGCCGCGAGCAGTCCGAGCGGGACCTGGCCTCTCGCCAGGCCAAGGCCGAGAAGCGTCTCGCGGAGATCGAGCACCGCGCCGAGCAGCTGCGCCTGGAGGCCGAGAAGCTGCGTACGGACGCGGAGCGCCGGGCCCGCCAGACCGTGGAGACCGCGCAGCGCCAGGCCGAGGACATCGTGGCCGACGCCAACGCCAAGGCGGACCGCATCCGCAGCGAGTCCGAGCGCGAGCTGGCCGCGCTCACCAACCGCCGCGACTCGATCAACGCCCAGCTGACCAACGTCCGCGAGATGCTGGCGACGCTCACCGGTGCGGCCGTCGCGGCGGCCAACCCGATCGTGGACGACGAGCCCATCACCCGCGGCGTCCCGGCCCAGCAGAGCCGCTGATCACCGACGGGTAGGACGCGGCATCCGTCGTGCGCCCGATCGAGGGCCCTATGTCACCCTTTTGAGGTGGCGTAGGGCCCTCGGGCGTTCTAGCGTGTCCGCATGATCGAGCTTGAGGGCCTTACCAAACGCTTCGGTACGACGACCGCCGTGGATCACCTCAGCTTTCAGATCCGACCGGGGGTGGTGACCGGCTTCCTCGGCCCGAACGGCGCGGGCAAATCGACGACCATGCGCATGATGCTCGACCTCGACAACCCGACCAGCGGCACGGTGCGGGTCTACGGGAAGCACTACCGGGAGCTGCCGGACCCGCTGCACCACGTCGGGGCGCTGCTGGACGCGAAGGCCATGCACGGTGGCCGGAGCGCCTACAACAACCTTCTCTGCCTGGCGCAGTCGAATCGCATCCCGCGGCAGCGGGTCGACGAGGTGCTGGATCTGGTCGGGCTGACGGCCGTGGCGAAGAAGAAGTCCAAAGGATTTTCGCTCGGAATGAGCCAACGGCTGGGAATCGCCTCCGCATTGCTGGGCGATCCGGAAATCCTGATGTTCGACGAGCCGGTCAACGGCCTGGATCCCGAGGGAATTCTCTGGATCCGCAATCTGATGAAGGGCCTGGCGGCGGAGGGCAGGACGATCTTCGTCTCCTCCCACCTGATGAGCGAAATGGCCCTGACCGCCGACCATTTGGTCGTCATCGGGCGGGGAAAGCTGCTGGCAGACCTGCCGATGGCCGATTTCATCCAGCAGAACTCGCGCAGCTACGTCCGGCTGCGCTCGCCGCAACAGGAGCGGCTGAAGGACCTCCTGCACGAGACCGGGATCAACGCCATCAGCGTTCCCGCCACCGGCAGCCTGGAGATCGACGGCGCGAGTGCGGAGCAGCTCGGCGAGCTGGCCGCCCAGCACCGGATCGTGCTGCACGAACTCAGCCCACAACGGGCGTCACTGGAGGAAGCGTTCATGCGCATGACGGCGGACTCCGTCGAGTACCACGCCCACGCCCCGGGCCCGGCCGCCGACAACCCGGCCCGGCCGTCCGACGTCCCCGCCTGGGGCGCCGGCTACGAGGCGACCCGCAAGGCCGGTGAGTGAGCATGGCCTTCACCGCCGTCCTGGAGTCCGAGTGGACCAAGATCCGCACGGTGGCCTCCACCAGCTGGACGCTCGCGCTGGCCCTGATCGTCACCGCCGGCTTCGGCGCACTGATCTCCACTGCGGTCGCGGCGGGCTTCGACGACATGAGCCGGATCGAACAGGCCACCTTCGACCCCACCCTGGTGAGCTTCGCCGGGATGCAGTTCGGCCAGATCGCAATGATCGTCTTCGGAGTGCTGGTGGTCAGCACCGAATACAGCACCGGCATGATCCGCACCTCGCTGGCCGCCGTGCCCGCCCGCGCGGGGTTCCTGTTCGGCAAGCTCACCGTGGCCACGGCCCTGGCGCTGCTGGTCGGACTGCTGACGAGCTTCGTGTCGTTCTTCCTCAGCCAGGCGATCCTGGGCGACCACGGCACCGGTCTCGACGGGAAGAACGTCCTGCGCGCGGTGATCGGCGCCGGCGTGTACATGGCACTGCTCGCCCTGTTCTCCATGGGGGTCGCCACCATGCTGCGCAGCTCGGTCGCCTCGATCAGCATCCTGATTCCGTTCTTCCTGATCGTCACGAACCTCCTCAACGCCTTCGAGGCGACGCGCGAGTACGGCCAGTACCTGCCCACCGCGGCCGGATCGAAGATCATGCAGGTCGTACCGAACGCCATGGGCAGCGCGGAGTCCCCGTACGGGCCGTGGGCCGGACTCGGGATCATGCTCCTGTGGGTGGCCGCCTCGGTACTCGGGGGCTACCTCGTCCTCAAGAAGAGGGACGCCTGACGGCGGGCCCCCTGCCGAAGTACTACGGGTGATGCCCGGGTCGGTCTCAGGGGCAGCTCAGGGATCCGGCCCGGGACGGAACCACGGGAACCTCGTTATCCTCTTAACCCTTACGCGGGCGAAAGTCGTCCCGGCCTGGTAAGGGGCAGCAAGATGATCGAGGCAGTCGGCCTGACCAAGCGCTTCGGCGCCAAGACCGCCGTCGACCAGCTGTCCTTCCAGGTCAAGCCGGGTCACGTCACCGGATTCCTGGGGCCCAACGGCTCCGGGAAGTCCAGCACCATGCGCATGATCGTCGGCCTGGACCGGCCCACGTCCGGTCATGTCACGATCAACGGCCGGCCCTTCCGGGAGCTGCCGAACGCCCAGCGGCACGTCGGGGCCCTGCTCGACGCCAAGGCCGTGCACGGCGGCCGCCGGGCCCGTACCCATCTGCTCTCCATCGCCCAGCTCTCCGGGATCCCGGAGAAGCGGGTGGACGAAGTGCTGGCCGTGGTGGGCCTCCAGGACGCCGCCCGGCAGCGTACGAAGGGCTTCTCGCTCGGCATGGGCCAGCGGCTCGGCATCGCCACCGCGCTGCTCGGCGACCCGCAGGTGCTGCTGTTCGACGAGCCGGTCAACGGGCTCGACCCCGAGGGCATCCTCTGGGTCCGCAACCTCATGCGCCGCCTCGCCTCCGAGGGCCGCACCGTCTTCGTCTCCTCGCACCTGATGAGCGAGATGGCGCTGACCGCCGACCACCTGATCGTGATCGGCCGGGGACGGCTGCTGGCCGACATGGGCACCCAGGAGTTCATCGCGCACAACTCGGCCGGATTCGCTCGGGTGCGGACGGCCGACACTGATCCTGATGGCTGGGACACGCTGGGTAAGGCCCTCACCAAGGCGGGCGGCCGGGTGCTCCAGGAGCCCGACGGGGCACTGCGTGTGACCGGCCTTGAGTTGCCGCGCATCTCCGACCTCGCGCACGGGGCCGGCGTACGGCTGTGGGAGCTGTCGCCGCACCGGGCCTCGCTGGAGGAGGCGTACATGCGGATGACCCAGTCCACCGTCGAGTACACCTCCACCGACGACCCGCGGGCCGAGCTGTGGGAGCCGGAGCCGCTCTCCCTCCCGGCCTGGGAGGAGGAGGCGGAGGCGGAGGCGGCTCCCGAGGTCCCGCCGACCGGCTTCTACGCGCCCCCGCCGCCCGGCGCGGGCGGGCAGCCCTTCCTGATGCCCGGCAAGCCGGGCGAGCTCGCGAGCACCGTCAGGAACACCACCCCGCACACCCCCGAGGACACCCGATGACCCCGACGACCACGACGGCGGAGCAGCCCGGGAGTTACAGCTCTCCCCTCGCCACGCCGCGGCCGCACCTGGGGCACGCCATGGCCTCGGAGTGGACCAAGCTGGTCTCGCTCCGCTCCACCCTGTGGACGCTGGGTTCGCTCGTGCTGACCGTGGTCGGCGTCGGCCTGACCGTCGTCTCGCAGACCTCGGCCGTGGACTACACGCAGATCAACTTCACGACGCCCGCGCTCATCGGCCTGCTGGTCGGCCAGCTCGCGGTGATCGTCCTCGGGGTGCTGACCATCAGCTCGGAGCACGGCACCGGGCTGGTGCGGACCACGTTCACGGCCGCCCCGGACCGGTACCGGGTGCTCACCGCGAAGTACCTCGTCTTCAGCATGGTGGCCTTCGCGATCACCGCGCTGTCGGTCTTCGTGGTCGGGGTCACCGCGGCGGTCGTGCGCGGGGGCAGCGCGTCCGGCCCGCACGCGGCCGGCGAATGGTTGGGGGCGCTGCTCGGCTGCGGCTACGTCACCCTGCTCGGCGTGCTCGCGCTCGCGATCGGCGCGCTGGTGCGGCACTCGGCCGGGGCGATCGCCGTGATGCTGGGCCTGGTCACGCTGCCGCCGGTGATCGGGGCCATGCTCAGCATGTGGGAGGCCCTCGCACCCGCCGGCCGGGTCATCCTGCAGCACAACGTGCCGGTGGCCCTGATGACGCTGTTCGGCCTGCCGCAGGGCGGCGACATGGGCCCGGAGCCGAGCACCCTCGCGCAGCTGATGCTCATCGTGCTGGTCACCGGCGGCGCCGTGGCCGCCTCGTACGTGGTCGTCGGCCGCCGGGACGTGTAGGACGGGGCGGAGTCAGTACCGGGGAGCGTTGCGGGACCGCTGCACCTTGGAGGTGCGGCGGTCCTTCGCGTTCCAGCAGGCCTTGTGCCAGTGCCGTCGGTCGTCCACACCGCCGTACTCGGGCCAGGCCACCAGGTGCGGGGTGCCGGAGGGGATCTCCTGGTCGCAGCCGGGGCAGCGGTAGCGCTTGCCCGCCGCGCTCGCGCCGGCCACGTGCCGGACCTTCCAGTCCTCCCCCTGGTACTCCTCCGTGCGCTCCAGCCCGTAGCGGTCGAGGCCGGTGCTGGGGCGTTCGTCCGGGGTCTCGCCGCCCCTGGGGCGGTTGTTGCGCGGTGACACGTATACCTCACGGATGGGCGGACGGCAGTGACTTTCTTCCAGACTACGCGCAGCGAGGCCGGGTACCCGCAGGGTTGCCGAGGAAGGCGGGCGCGCGAAGAGGAATGGACCGACAATCCCAATAACTTTCCTGTCAGCCCGTGCCTTTGGCACGTGTCAGACGTTGTTGCCATAGGAAGAACCGGTCCACCTGGGGGAGGCCGCGTCAGCCGTGAGGAGGCTAAAGGCGATGCGCGTAGGAGCGTTTGTACTGGCGGCCCAGTTCCCGGGCCAGGGACAGGGAGAGGCACTGCACCGGGCGGTGCGGACCGCCGAGGTGGCCGAGGAGGCCGGGCTCGACTCCGTCTGGCTCGCCGAGCACCACTTCGTCCCGTACGGGGTCTGCCCCTCGGCGGTGACCCTGGCGGCCCTGCTGCTGGGCCGGACCCGGCGGCTGCGGGTGGGCACGGCCGTGAGCGTGCTGCCGAGCACACACCCGGTGGCGCTCGGCGAGCAGGCGGCCCTGCTGCACGTGACCTCGGGCGGCAGGTTCGCCCTCGGGGTGGGCCGGGGCGGGCCGTGGGTGGACCTGGAGGTGTTCGGGGGCGGTCTGGACAGTTACGAGAACGGCTTCCCGGAGGCCTTGGACCTGCTCCGGCGCTGGCTGACGGAGGCCCGGGTGGGCGGCGCCGGCGAGCGGTACGGATTCCGCGAGGTGGCCGTCGTACCGCGCCCCTCGGAGGCCCTGGACGGGGACACGGCGGGGCCCGAGGTCATCGTGGCCTGTACGTCCGCGGCGTCGGTCCGGATGGCCGCGGAACGGGGGCTGCCGATGCTCCTCGGGATGCACTGCGGGGACGAGAGCAAGGCCGAGATGGTCGCGCTGTGGCGCAGCACGGCGCTGGCGGCGGGTCACTCGCGCGACCACGTGGCCGGCGCGGGACACGTCTCCGCCGGAGTGTGCCAGATCGCCGACCGTACGGCGGACGCGCGCGAGACCCTGCTGAAGGCGATGCCGGGCTGGCTCAAGCAGGGCCTCGACGCGCATGTGACCGTGGACGGCCGGGTGCGCGCGATGCGGGATCCGGTCGCCTACACGGAACTGCTCTGCGACCTGCACCCGGTGGGCACCCCGGAGGTGGCGGCGGACCGGCTTGCGGCCACGTCGGCACGGACGGGCATCACGCGCTTCGCCCTCCTGGCGGAGGGCTCCGGAGATCTCGCCGCGACGGAGGAGAACGTACGACGACTCGGCGCCGAGGTCCTTCCCCGTCTCGACTGAGACCTGCCGGTCCTGCCTGGGCCGTTTCTTTCGGATCACGCCGGTGGGCCCGGGCATGATCCGAAAGAGGCGGCCAGGGCATGGTTCAGCAGTCGCGCAGCTCGGGCGACTGGTTGAGCAGCTGACCGCGGATCGAAGTGAACTTGGCCAGCCGGTCGTCCACCGAGGGATCCAGCGGGAAGACCGCCACCCGGTGACAGTTCTGGAATGCCAGGCGCACTCCGAAGTGCCGCTGCAGCGCACCGCGTATCGCGTCACTGGCGAGGGCGCGCAGCAGCTGCCCTCGCGCCTGCTCGTCCGGCGGCGGCGTCTGGTTGTCGGCGAACTGTCCGCCGTCCACCTTCAGCTGAGCCACCAGCGAGCTGATCATCTCCCACGCGAAGGGCAGGGAGGTCCGGACGCAGTCGACGAAAGCGGCTTCGTCGACCTCGCCTCGCTCGGCCTGTTCGAGTAGGGCCGGTGAGACGTCGAGCGACATGGGTTCTCCTCTCGCGACCCCGGCTGTTCGGGTTGCCGGAGTCTTACGGGCAGGGAAGGAGGTCGCGACGCAGAGTGCACGCTCGACAACCTCCCGCTCACCACGGTAGGCGTCCCATCGGTGACGCACCAGGAGAATGCGCATACAACGCGCCATCGGCGAACGGGGCTTTCAGGGGCGAATCGCGTGAAGGCCTTCTCGTCGAGTAGCGTTGCCGACCATGCGTCTCGTCATTGCCCGCTGCTCCGTCGACTACGCGGGCCGGCTCACCGCCCATCTGCCCTCGGCACCCCGTCTGATCCTCGTGAAGGCTGACGGCAGTGTCTCGATCCACGCGGACGACCGAGCGTACAAACCGCTCAACTGGATGTCGCCGCCGTGCACCCTCAAGGAGGGGAGCGGCGATGAGGCCAACATCTGGACGGTCATCAACAAAGCGGGCGAGAAGCTCATCATCACCATGGAGGAAGTCCTCCACGACTCCTCCCATGAGCTCGGCACCGACCCGGGGCTCATCAAGGACGGCGTCGAGGCACACCTCCAGGAACTCCTCGCGGACCGGATCGAAACGCTGGGCGAGGGCTACACGCTGATCCGGCGCGAATACATGACGGCGATCGGCCCGGTGGACATCCTGTGCCGGGACGCGTCGGGCGCGACGGTGGCCGTGGAGATCAAGCGCCGCGGCGAGATCGACGGTGTCGAGCAGCTGACGCGCTACCTCGAACTCCTCAACCGCGACCCGCACCTGGCCCCGGTCCGGGGCGTCTTCGCGGCCCAGGAGATCAAGCCGCAGGCGAAGGTCCTGGCGACGGACCGCGGCATGGACTGCGTGGTCCTGGACTACAACGCGATGCGCGGCATCGAGGACGACAAGCTCCGCCTGTTCTGATCCTCCGCTCCACCCCGCACCACGGCTCCGTCCCCCGGGACGGAGCCGTTGTCGTTCACCGGCCGGTGACCGGTGAGCCGGCCGAGGCGGTGGTACCCGTCTGCGTGGTGGTCGCGGAAGGCGACGGCGTGACGGTCTCCGTCGGCGTGGGCGAGGGCTGGGCGCTGGTCGGCGGGGGCGAAACGGGCGTCGTGGGAGGGAAGTTCGGCGGCGTCGGGGACGGACGGCGCGACGGGGTCCGGGCGGGAGTGCGGCCCGGGGTCGGGGCGGCGCTCTGCCCCGGCTCCGAGGTCTGGGCCGCCGGGGCGGATACGGGCGGCTCCGGCGCAGGATCGTTCCCGCTGGTGGTGGCCGCGGTGGTGCCGGGCGCCGTCACCGTGGGGGTGGAGGTCACCGCCGGGCCCTGCGCCGGCGGCGCGGTGTCCGAGGAGCTCAGTGCCAGGCTGACGACCGTGCCCAGGGCCACCACGGTCAGCGCGCCCGCGCCGGCCAGCAGGACGAGCCGGCGACGGCCGGGCGCCGGGGCCGGAGCGGTGGGACGGGGGGCGGCGGGCAGGGCGGGCGGGGCGGGCTTGGGGTGGAGCGGGAAGGCGTCCTCGAAGACCTCGGACAGCGTCGAGGGCGTCTGCGAGCGGGCGGTCACCGGCACGACCGTGGTCATCCGAGTCACCCCCGGGGCGGAGACCGAACCTGCCGGAACCGCCGGAGCCACCGGGGGTACACGGGTCGTTGACGCCTCGGAGGCCGCCCGTGCGCCCGGGGTGGACGGCGCCGAGGGGGAGCCCGGGGCCGACGGGGCCACGCGCGGTGCGGGGGCGGCCGGGGTGGACGCGGCGGCCGGGGCGGCCGGGGTGGCCACCGTCACGGCCTCCGGCGCCGCCGCCGGGGCGGCGGGTGCCGGTGCCTCCAGCCGCAGCGGGGGTGACGCGGCCGCCCCCGCCGTCTCCCGGTCGACGACCAGCGCCAAGGCCCGCCGTCCGGCGACCGTGCCCCGTTTGTCCGCCAAGGCGCCCCGCAACCCGATCGAGGTCTCCAGCTCGGCCCGCGCCCGGTCCAGGCGCTCCTCGCACAGGGCCAGCACGCCGAGCTCGTGGTGGAAGTACGCCTGCTCGGCGACCTCCCCGGCCTTGCGCGCGGCCTCCGCTCCCGAGCGCAGCACCCGCTCCCAGGCCTCCCAGTTCAGCGAGGCCGCGAACGCCGGAGCCGCCGTGCGCGCCAGCAGCACCGCCGCGACCACGTCCGCGCCGGCCAGCGCCGCGAGCACCGCGTCCGACTCCGCCGCGACCCGCTCCGGGACCACCGAGGCGTGCCCGGTCCACCAGGCGTAGTGCCGGGCGGCCGTACGGGCCTCCTCCGACGCGGTGTCCCCGTACCCGACCTCCTCCAGCTGCCGCGCGACGCCCGCCGCCAGCCGGTACCGCGTCCCGACGGGCGTCAGCAGCCCGCAGGCCAGCAGCTCCGCCACCGCCGTGTCGGCGTGGGTGTCGCCCACCAGCGCGGGCAGATGCGCGTGGTGCGGCAGCTCGCCGCCCAGCGCGCACGCGATCCGCAGCGCCGCGCGCGCCGACTCGCTGACCCGCGAGGCCAGCAGCTCCGCCGGGGCGGCGCCCTCGGCGAGGGTCGGCAGCGGCACGTGCACGGCGTCGCGCGGGCGCTCCTCGAAGACGCCGGGCTCCTCTTCCTCGTCGTCCTCGTCGCTGTGGTTGAGCTCGTCCCGCTGCCGCAGCAGCGCGGCGGCCTGTACGAAGCGCAGGGGCAGCCCCTCGGAGGCGAAGCGCAGGTCCCCCGCCCAGGCGGTCTCCTCGTCCGTCAGCGGCCGTCCGACGCCCGCTTCCAGCAGTTCCAGGCAGTCGGCCTTGCCCAGTCCGCCGAGGAAGACCTCCTCGATGTGCGAGTCGTCGGAGGGGGCCCGGGTGTCGGGGGTCGCGGCCAGCAGGTAGGCGCATTCGGGGGTGGCGCGCATCAGTTCATCGAGGGCGGTCCCGCCCATCTCCAGATCGTCCAGGAGGACGACGGCGCCTATGTCCCGTACGCGGGCCAGGAGCTCGGCCCGGCCCGGCCGCTCCCGCTCGGCCTCGTACACCGTCGCGTAGAGGGCGTGGAGCAGTTCCCCCGGCTGCTGGTGCCCGTATCCGCTGAGCCGTACGACGCCGTCCGGCGCCAGGCCCGCGCACCGGTCGGCGACCGCGTCGAGCAGGGCGCTGCGGCCGGATCCCGAGGGCCCGGTCAGACGTACGGACCGGCCCCGGCCCAGCAGCCGGACGAGCCGCTCCCGTTCCTCCGCACGCTCCAGCAGGGGGCGGGCGGGGGCCGCGGGGCCCGGCAGTACGGGCGGCCGTGCGGCGGCGGTGCGGGCCGCGCGGGCGGCCGCGTCGCGCTTGGCGGGGCGGGCCGGCTCGATACCGGGGCGCAGCGGTTCGATCTCGCTGCCGTCGATCGGGTTGACGGTGAGGGCGAACCCGCCCGCGGTCAGGCTGACGACCCGTGCGGGCCCGGCCGCCGCGGGCGCGGTGGGCGCTGCGACTGCGGGGGGTGCCGTGGATGCCGCGGGCGCTGCGACTGCGGGGGGTGCCGTGGATGCCGCGGGCGCTGCGGGTGCGGAGCCGCCCGTCGGCTGCTCGTGCTGCTCGGTCTGCCCCTGTGTACGGTCCATGACCCAGTCCCCCGATCGCGGGCCGCGCGCCTCGCCGTCGTACCGCCCGGCCGTCGCGCACCCGCTGTCGCTATCGGTCCGGTTTCCGCCCGAACCCTAGACCGTGGCCGGTCGTGCGGGAAACCGCAGGGGTGCGATCACCACCGGACCGTTACGTTTCCGCAGGGAATGCGAAGGTCAGGAGCTTGTCGGTCAGACGCGGGGCAGGGACTCGGCTTCCAGGCCGCCCTCGATCGCGAGGATCCGGTGCAGCCGGGTCGCGACGAGCAGCCGCTGCATCTGCGGGGGCACGCCGCGCAGGACCAGGCGCCGGCCGGTCCGGCCGGCTCGGCGGTGCGCTCCCATGATCACGCCGAGGCCGGTCGCGTCCCAGGAGTCGAGCCCGGTGAGGTCGAGCACGAGATCGCCCTGCCCGTCGTCGAGGGCGGAGTGGAGGGCCGTACGGGCGTCCGCCGCGCTGCGCACGTCGAGGCGGCCCCCGACAGCGAGTTCGGCGTGGTCGCCCCTGATGTGCATGTGTACTCCCGGCGGTACTGCGTACGTATGGTCCGACTGGTCCGTGGTCGGCAACTCTCACTGCAACTGACTGCCGCACGGGCAGGGAAGTTGCCGACCGTGAGCGAACCGATACCTAATTCACCCTGGGGGGTGACGGCGTTCGAACGGTGGTGCTCCGTGGCAGGGCCAGGCCTCAGTGCTTGTAGAAGCCCTGGCCGCTCTTGCGGCCGATGTCCCCGGCGTCCACCATCCGGCGCATGAGCTCCGGCGGGGCGAACTTCTCGTCCTGGGACTCGGTGTAGATGTTGCTGGTGGCGTGCAGCAGGATGTCGACGCCCGTGAGGTCGGCGGTGGCCAGGGGGCCCATCGCGTGCCCGAAGCCCAGCTTGCACGCGATGTCGATGTCCTCGGCGGAGGCCACGCCCGATTCGTACAGTTTGGCGGCCTCGACGATGAGGGCGGAGATCAGACGGGTCGTCACGAAACCGGCCACGTCGCGGTTGACGACGATGCAGGTCTTGCCGACGGACTCGGCGAACGCCCGGGTGGTCGCGAGGGCTTCGTCGCTCGTCTTGTAGCCGCGCACGAGCTCGCACAGCTGCATCATCGGGACGGGCGAGAAGAAGTGCGCGCCGACGACCCGCTCCGGACGCTCCGTCACGGCCGCGATCTTGGTGATCGGGATGGCGGAGGTGTTGGAGGCGAGGATCGCGTCCTCGCGGACGATCTTGTCCAGGGCGCGGAAGATCTCGTGCTTGATCTCGATCTTCTCGAAGGCCGCCTCCACCACGATGTCGACGTCGGAGGCCGCGTCGAGGTCCGTGGTGGTGGTGATGCGCGCGAGCGCCGCCTCGGCGTCCTCGGCCGTCAGCTTGCCCTTGGAGACGAACTTGTCGTAGGAGGCCTTGATTCCGTCGGTGCCACGGGTCAGCGCGGCCTCGGTGACATCGCGGAGTACGACGTCCCAACCCGCCTGAGCGGAGACCTGCGCGATTCCGGAACCCATGAGTCCGGCACCGATGACGGCGAGCTTCCCAGCCACTACACACCCCTCGTTTCCATACGGCACAGTCACGTAGCCACTCCGGCGGAGACTAGCGCCCGGGCGGTGCGGTGTGACCGTGAAGTAACACGCGTCACGTCTCAGATGACGGACATCACACCGGTACGGCCCAGCAGCCCTCCCCCACCGTCCAGTTCACCCGTCGTCGTCCCCGGTGTACCTCTCGGCCAGTACGCGCAGCCGCCCCAGCTCCTTGCGCGCGGCGCCGAGGCGGCCGAGTTCGACGGCCATGGCGGCGCGTCCCGCGAGGTAGCGGGCGTCCGCGCGGGCCCCTTCGTCCGCCTCCGGGCGCGCGCAGATCTCCCGCTCCAGGAAGCGGATCGCCCCCAGGGCCCGGCACGCGGTGGAGACCTTCGCCGCCTCGGACGTGAGCTCCGCGCGCAGCATGTCCTTGGCGTAGTCCCATACCCTCGCGTCGTGCTCGGCGGCGGCCGGCTCGCCCGGGTGGTGAGGGTGACCGGCCCAGCGGGCTGCGTGCTCGCGCAGGTCGTCGAGGCGGTCGAGGGCCTCCTTCAGGCGCCCGGCGGTCACGGCCGCCCGCCCGGCCCCGGCGCACTCGGCCGACGCACGGAGGGCGACCGGGCCGTCCGCGTGCCGGGTGGCGAGGAAACCCGCCAGGAGATCGATCTGCTGGGCGGCCTCGGCCAGGCGCCAGATGTAGTACACGTCGGCCACTTCGCCGCTCCCTCCCGGGCCGGGGCCCCCACCGGACCGTACGCGAGCAGCGGTGACCTCGCCCGGAATTTCCCCCGAGGGCCCGTCTACCCTGGCCGCATGGTGAACCTCACGCGCATCTACACCCGTACCGGCGACCAGGGCACGACCGCCCTCGGCGACATGAGCCGCACCGCCAAGACCGACCTGCGGATCTCCGCGTACGCCGACGCCAACGAGGCGAACGCGGCCATCGGGACGGCGATCGCGCTCGGCGGGCTGTCGGCGGACGTGGTGAAGGTCCTGGTCCGCGTGCAGAACGACCTCTTCGACGTCGGCGCCGACCTGTGCACCCCGGTGGTCGAGAACCCGGAGTACCCGCCGCTGCGCGTGGAGCAGTTCTACGTGGACAAGCTGGAGGCGGACTGCGACCACTTCCTGGAGCAGGTGGAGAAGCTGCGCAGCTTCATCCTCCCCGGCGGCACCCCCGGCGCGGCCCTGCTGCACCAGGCCTGCACGGTGGTCCGGCGAGCCGAGCGTTCGACGTGGGCGGCGCTGGAGGTGCACGCCGAGGTGATGAACCCGCTGACCGCCACCTACCTGAACCGGCTCTCGGACCTCCTGTTCATCCTGGCCCGGGTCGCCAACAAGGAGGTAGGGGACGTGCTGTGGGTGCCGGGCGGCGAGCGCTGAGGGCTGTCCCGTCCTCCCGGTGGACCGGCGCACCGCGTCGGAGGTGGTGCATCGCAAGGCGGAGGCGCGTCTGCACGGCCTAAGGGCTGTCCCGTAATCCCCGGCGGGCGCACGACGCCGGCTACGGCACCTCGCCGCGTTGTCGGAACACCCGAATACGCCCAGTATGAGGGC
>NZ_JBSGZP010000087.1:0-16388 GCF_053611065.1 Streptomyces sp. NPDC054840 | reverse complement strand
GGCCAGGGCCACCGCCCGCCCGGCCTCGCGCCCGGCGACCCGGCGGCCGACGGCCCCCCGTACCCCGCACACGATCCGGCTCGGCAGCCCGCGGCCCCGGCTGCGCCTGGCCAGCGTCGGCCTGACCCTCGTCCTGCTGGCCTTCGTGGTCCGCCTGCTCCAGGTGCAGGCCGTCGACGCCTCGGCGTTCTCCGCCGAGGCCTCCAAGAACCGCTACACCAGCGTCAAGCTGGCCGCCGAGCGTGGTGAGATCACCGACCGCCGGGGCGTGGCCCTCGCCACCAGCGTCGACGCGTACGACATCACCGCCGACCCGAAGATGTTCACCCCGCAGGAAAGCAAGGCCCCGGACGCCCCGCAGCAGGCCGCCGCCCTCCTCGCGCCCATCCTCGGCAAGGACGCCAAGGAGCTCACCGAGCGGCTGAGCACCAAGAACTCCCGGTACGTCGTCCTCGCTCAGCGCCAGACCCCCCAGGTCTGGAACCAGATCAAGGACCTCAAGCGGGTCTTCGCGGACAAGGCGGCGGCCGACAAGCGGAGCAACGGCCCCGGCGCCAACGTCCTCGCCGGCGTGTTCAAGGAGACCAGCAGCAAGCGCGTGTACCCGAACGGCGACCTCGCCGCCGGAATACTGGGTTACGTCAACGCCGAGGGCAGGGGCGCCGGCGGCCTGGAGTCCTCCCTCGACAAGAAGCTGTCCGGCAAGGACGGCGAGATCACCTACGCCCAGTCCGGCGGCCGCCAGGTCCCCACGGCGGACTCCAACGAGAAGCCCGCCGTCCCCGGCGACGACATCGAGCTGACCATCGACCGGGACATCCAGTGGGCGGCGCAGAGCGCCATCGCCGAGCAGGTCCAGAAGTCCGAGGCCGACCGCGGCTACGTCATCGTCCAGGACACCCGCACCGGCGAGGTACTGGCCATGGCCAACGCCCCCGGCTTCGACCCCAACGACCTGACCCGGGCCCGCTCCGCCGCCATGGGCAACGCCGCGCTCCAGGACGTGTACGAGCCCGGATCCACCGCCAAGGTCATGTCGATGGCCGCCGTGCTGGAGGAGAAGAAGGCCACCCCGGAGACCCGGGTCGAGGTCCCCAACCGGCTGCACCGCGGCGACCGGCTGTTCAAGGACGACATCGACCACCCGACCTGGTACCTGACCCTCAACGGGGTCCTCGCCAAGTCCTCCAACATCGGCACGATCCTGGCCACCGGCCAGCTCGGACCCACCCAGCCCGCGGCCAACGAGGTCCTGCACTCCTACCTGACCAAGTTCGGCATCGGCCGGCCCACCGGCCTGAACTACCCCGGCGAGTCCCGGGGCATCCTCGCCGACCCCAAGGACTGGTCCACCTCCCAGCAGTACACGATCCCCTTCGGCCAGGGACTCTCCCTCAACGCCATGCAGGCGGCCTCCGTGTACTCGACCATCGCCAACGGCGGGGTCCGCATCGAACCGACGCTCGTACGCGGCACCAAGGGCCCCGACGGCCGCTTCACCCCGGCCCCGGCCCCCGAGCAGAGCCGCGTGGTCAGCCCGGAGACAGCCAAGACCCTCGCCGAGATGCTCGAATCCGTGGTCGACGACCAGGACGGCACCGGCACCAAGGCGCGGATCCCCGGCTACCGGGTCGGCGGCAAGACCGGCACCTCCAACCGGGTGGACCCGGCCACCGGCCGCTACAAGGGCTACACCGCCTCCTTCGCCGGATTCGCACCCGCGGACAACCCGCGCATCACCGTCTACTGCGCCATCCAGAACCCCACGAAGGGCAGCTACTTCGGCGGCCAGATCTGCGGCCCCATCTACAAGAAGGTCATGGAGTTCGCGCTCAAGACCCTCCAGGTGGCCCCCACGGGAACCGCACCCGCCGGGCTTCCCGTCACCTACGACGCCGCTCCCCGGCCCGCCGCGCAGCCCGCCCCGCAGCCCAGTCCGCAGCCCGGTCAGTGACCCACAGCCAGGCCGGCCCGCCAGAAAAGCGTGAGGCACCATCAGTGACAACCATCACCCCGGAACCCGGGAACCCGACGACCGCCGAGGCCGAGGCCGGGGCCTCACTTCGCGGGCGGCCCGCCGCGCCCGGTACGCTCACCGCCGTGCCCCACGCTGATCAGCCCAGAACGACCCAGAAAGCCCCGGCAACGCCGCCGGGAGCGCCCCGGCCCGCGTCCGCCAGCCCGAGCCCCCTGGGCGAGCTGGCCACCCTGCTGGGCATCCCGGCGCCCGGCGCGGCGCAGATCACCGGCATCACGCACGACTCCCGTGCGGTCCGCCCCGGTGACCTGTACGCGGCCCTGCCAGGAGCCAGGACGCACGGCGCCGACTTCGCCGCCCAGGCGGCCGCCCTCGGCGCCGCCGCCGTGCTCACCGACCCCGCGGGGAATGAACGCGCCGCGGCGACCGGCCTGCCGGTCCTGACCGTCGACGACCCGCGCGGCCGGATGGGAGAGCTGGCCGCCGCGATCTACGGGCGCCCCGGTGAGGGCCTGCTCCAGATCGGCATCACCGGCACCTCCGGCAAGACCACCACGGCGTACCTCGTCGAGGGCGGCCTGCGCGCGGCGGGTCGCAGCACCGGGCTGGTCGGCACCGTCGAGATGCGCATCGGCGACGAGCGCATCAAGTCCGAGCGGACCACCCCGGAGGCCACCGACCTCCAGGCCCTCTTCGCGGTCATGCGCGAACGCGGGGTCGAGGCCGTGGCCATGGAGGTCTCCAGCCACGCCCTGGTGCTCGGCCGGGTCGACGGCTGCGTCTTCGACGTCGCCGTCTTCAACAACCTGAGCCCGGAGCACATGGAGTTCCACTCCGGCATGGAGGACTACTTCCAGGCCAAGGCAGGGCTCTTCACCGCCCGCCGGGCCCGCCTGGGCGTGGTCAACCTCGATGACGAGTACGGCCGCCGCCTGGCCAAGGAGGCCACCGTCCCGGTGGTCACCTTCTCCGCCGCGGGCGACCCGGCCGCCGACTGGCGCGCCGAGGACGTGGTCTTCGGCCCGGCGAGCTCCACCCTGACCCTGCTGGGCCCCGAAGGACAGCGCGTACGGGCCACCGCGCCGCTGCCCGGCCCGTTCAACGTCGCCAACACCGTCGCCGCGATCGTCACGCTCGCCGCCGCCGGCCTCGACCCGCAGACCGCCGCCGACGGCGTCGCCGCGGTCCCCGGAGTCCCCGGCCGGCTGGAGCGGGTGGACGCGGGACAGCCGTACCTCGCCGTCGTCGACTACGCGCACAAGACGGACGCCGTGGAATCGGTGCTGCGCGCCCTGCGCGAGGTCACCGAGGGCAAGCTGCACATCGTGCTCGGCTGCGGCGGCGACCGCGACACCACCAAGCGCGCCCCGATGGGGGCCGCGGCCGCCCGGTTCGCCGACGTGGCCGTACTGACCTCCGACAACCCGCGCTCCGAGGACCCGCTCGCGATCCTCGCCGCGATGTTCGAGGGCGCCGTGTCCGTACCGCCCGCCGAGCGGGGCACCGTCCTCGTCGACGCCGACCGGGCCGCGGCCATCGCGGCCGCCGTCGCCCGAGCCCGGCCCGGTGACACCGTGCTGGTGGCCGGCAAGGGACACGAGCAGGGCCAGGACACCGCCGGTGTCGTACGCCCCTTCGACGACCGCGCGGTGCTCCGCGCCGCGATCGAGCACCAGGCCGTGCTCGACCGGACGGCCGCGCCCGATCAAACGACTCACGTCCGACAGGCCGAGGTGAACCAGTGATCGCCCTTTCCCTCGCCGATATCGCCGACATCACCGGCGGGCGGCCCCACGACATACCGGATCCGTCCGTCCAGGTCACCGGCCCCGTGGTCTACGACTCCCGTGAAGTCCGGCCGGGCAGCCTCTTCGCCGCCTTCGTCGGTGAGCGGGTCGACGGCCACGACTACGCGGAACGCGCCGTGGCCGCCGGGGCCGTGGGCGTCCTCGCGACCCGGCCCGTCGGCGTACCGGCCATCGTGGTCCCCGACGTGGTGGCCGCCCTCGGAGCACTCGCCCGGGCCGTCGTCACCCGCCTGGGCACCGACGTCGTGGCGCTCACCGGATCCGCCGGCAAGACCTCCACCAAGGACCTGATCGCGCAGGTGCTGCAGCACCACGCGCCGACCGTGTGGACCCCCGGGAACCTCAACAACGAGATCGGTCTGCCGATCACGACGCTGCGCGTCACCGAGGACACCCAGCACCTGGTCCTGGAGATGGGCGCCCGCGGCATCGGCCACATCCGCCACCTCACCGGACTGACGCCCCCGCGGATCGGTCTGGTCCTCAACGTCGGCACCGCCCACATCGGCGAGTTCGGCGGCCGCGAGCAGATCGCGCAGGCCAAGGGGGAGCTGGTCGAGGCCCTGCCGGCCGAGGCGGACGGCGGCGTCGCCGTCCTCAACGCCGATGACCTGCTGGTTCGTGGGATGGCCGGGCGCACGAAGGCCCGTACGGTTCTCTTCGGTGAGGCCGAGGACGCCGAAATCCGGGCCACCGAAGTCCGCATGACGGACAGGGGGCAGGCTTCCTTCACACTGCACACACCGACCGGGTGCAGCGACGTGACCTTGCGGCTGTACGGTGAGCACCACGTGTCGAACGCGCTCGCCGCGGCCGCCGTCGCCCATGTACTGGGCATGTCCGCACAGGAGATCGCCACGGCGCTCTCCGGGGCGGGCACGCTGTCCCGGTGGCGGATGGAGGTCACCGAGCGGGCGGACGGTGTGACGATCGTCAACGACGCCTACAACGCGAACCCCGAGTCCATGCGGGCCGCACTCCGCGCGCTCGCCGCGATGGGCGGTGCCGGCAGGGCGAACGGGGGACGCACGTGGGCGGTGCTCGGCCCGATGGCCGAGCTCGGAGACGACGCTCTCGCCGAGCACGACGCGGTCGGACGACTTGTCGTCCGGCTCAACGTGAGCAAGCTCGTCGCAGTCGGGGGCAGGGAAGCTTCCTGGCTGCAACTGGGCGCATATAACGAGGGTTCGTGGGGTGAGGAGTCGGTGCTCGTGTCCGACGCGCAGGCGGCGGTCGACCTGTTGCGCAGTGAACTGCGCCCGGGTGACGTCGTGCTGGTGAAGGCTTCCAGGTCGGCCGGTCTGGAGCGGGTGGCCCAGGGCCTTCTCGACAGCACTGTCGAGGGCGAGGTCGCCGACCGATGAGGCAGATTCTGTTCGCCGGTGTCATCGGCATGTTCCTCACCGTCATCGGCACCCCGCTGCTGATCAAGCTGCTCGCCCGCAAGGGGTACGGCCAGTTCATCCGCGACGACGGCCCCCGCGGTCACGCCGGGAAGAAGGGCACGCCCACCATGGGCGGCATCTCCTTCATCCTGGCGACGCTCATCGCGTACGCCCTGACGAAGGTCCTCACCGGTGAGGAACCGAGCTTCTCGGGTCTCCTCGTCCTGTTCCTGATGGCCGGCATGGGCATCGTCGGGTACCTGGACGACTACATCAAGATCGTCAAGCGCCGTTCGCTGGGCCTGCGGGCCAAGGCGAAGATGTCCGGCCAGCTGATCGTCGGTATCGCCTTCGCGGTGCTGGCACTCCAGTTCAAGGACTCGCGCGCACTGACCCCGGCCTCCACCAAGCTGTCGTTCGTCACGGACTTCGGCTGGTCGATAGGTCCGGTCCTGTTCGTGGTCTGGGCGCTGTTCATGATCCTGGCGATGTCCAACGGCGTGAACCTCACCGACGGTCTGGACGGTCTCGCGACCGGCGCCGCGGTGATGGTCTTCGGCGCCTACACCTTCATCGGTGTCTGGCAGTTCCAGGAGTCCTGCGCCAGGGCCGGTGACCTCACCAACCCGAACGCCTGTTTCGAGGTGCGCGACCCGCTCGACCTCGCGGTCGTCGCCTCCGCCCTCATGGGCGCCTGCTTCGGCTTCCTGTGGTGGAACACCTCGCCCGCCAAGATCTTCATGGGTGACACCGGCTCGCTCGCCCTCGGCGGCGCGCTCGCGGGCCTCGCCATCTGCTCCCGCACGGAGTTCCTGATGGCGCTCCTCGGCGGCCTGTTCGTACTCATCACGATGTCGGTCGTCATCCAGGTCGGCTCCTTCAAGATGACCGGCAAGCGCGTCTTCCGGATGGCGCCACTGCAGCACCACTTCGAGCTCAAGGGCTGGTCCGAGGTACTCGTCGTGGTCCGCTTCTGGATCATCCAGGGCATGTGCGTGATCGTTGGTCTCGGTCTCTTCTACGCGGGATGGGCAGCCGACAAGTGACGTCCTGGCAGGACAAGAACATCACCGTCGCCGGTCTGGGCGTGAGCGGCATCAGTGCCGCCCGCGCCCTGGCCGGCCTCGGCGCGGTGGTGACCGTCGTCGACAACGGCGACGGGGACGCGCACCGCGCCCGGGCCGCCGAACTGCAGGCGCAGGGCATCACCGTCCGCCTCGGCCGCCTGGCGGACGGCGGGCACGCGGGCGAGGTACTGCCCGAGGGCACCGAGCTGGTCGTCACCTCGCCGGGCTGGAAGCCCGACAGCCCGCTGTTCGAGGCCGCCGCCGCGGCCGGGGTGGACGTCGTCGGGGACGTCGAGATCGCCTGGCTGCTGCGCGAGATCGGCCAGGAGCTGCGCGCCGCGCGCTCCGGCGGCACGGACGCCGCAGCGCCCCGCAAGGCCCCGGCGCCCTGGCTCGCCATCACCGGCACCAACGGCAAGACCACCACCACCCAGATGCTGGCGTCGATCCTGAAGGCCGCGGGGCTGCGCACCGCCGCCGTCGGCAACATCGGCACCCCGATCATCGACGTGGTGCTCGGCGAGCAGGAGTACGACGTGCTCGCCGTCGAACTCTCCAGCTACCAGCTGCACTGGGCGCCCTCGCTGCGCGTCCACTCGGCGGCCGTGCTCAACCTGGCCCCGGACCACCTCGACTGGCACGGCTCGATGGAGGCGTACGCCGCCGACAAGGGCCGGATCTACGAGGGCAACACGGTGGCCTGCGTCTACAACGTCGCCGACCCGGCCACCGAGCACCTGGTCATGGAGGCCGACGTCGAGGAGGGCTGCCGCGCGATCGGCTTCACCCTCGGTGCCCCCGGCCCCTCCATGCTCGGCGTCGTCGACGGCATCCTCGTCGACCGGGCCTTCGTGGAGAACCGGCAGAAGAACGCCCAGGAGCTCGCCGAGGTCACGGACGTCAACCCGCCGGCCCCGCACAACATCGCCAACGCGCTCGCCGCCGCGGCCCTGGCCCGCGCCTTCGGGGTGGAGCCACGCGCCGTTCGCGACGGGCTGCGCGACTTCCGCCCGGACGCCCACCGCGTCGCGTACGTGGACGAGGTCGGCTCGGTCACCTACATCGACGACTCCAAGGCCACCAACACGCATGCGGCCGAGGCCTCGCTCGCGGCCTTCGAACCCGTCGTCTGGATCGCCGGCGGCCTCGCGAAGGGCGCGACCTTCGACGAGCTCGTGCGGAACGCCGCTAAGCGGCTGCGCGGCGCCGTGCTGATCGGCGCCGACCGGGCGCTCATCGCCGAGGCGCTGGCGCGACACGCCCCCGAGGTCCCGGTCGTCGACCTCGACCGGACCGACACTGGGGCGATGCTCGCAGCGGTCCGGGAAGCCGCCGCGCTCGCCGAGCCCGGTGACACGGTCCTGCTGGCACCTGCCTGTGCGTCGATGGACATGTTCGCGAACTACAACAAGCGTGGGGAAGCATTCGCCGACGCGGTGCGCGAACTGGCCGCCGAGAAGGCTGCGGACACGGCTTAGGCCGGGGGATCCGGGACTGGTTCCCTCCGGCCGGCCGGCAGCTCGCCTCGTACGAGTGGAGGGGAAGATCACAGATGCCGGCCAAGCAGATGCTGCCGGGGCGGCGGCCGTCCGCCGTGAAGGCACAGGGCCGCAAACGCCCTGCGGTGAGTCCGAAGCGGCCCGCCGGGCGCGGGCCGCTGGCCCGGTTCCGGCGTACGCAGCAGCAGTTGCAGAAGGCCTGGGACCGCCCGCTCACCGCCTATTACCTGATTTTCGGCAGTTCCCTGCTCATCACCGTGCTCGGTCTGGTGATGGTGTACTCGGCCTCGATGATCAAGGCCCTCCAGCTCGGCCTCGGCGACGCGTACTTCTTCAAGAAGCAGTTCCTGGCCGCCGTCATCGGTGGCGTCCTCCTGCTGGCCGCCTCCCGGATGCCGGTCAAACTGCACCGGGCGCTCTCGTACCCGGTGCTCGCCGGCACGCTCTTCCTGATGGTCCTGGTCCAGGTCCCGGGGATAGGCGTCTCGATCAACGGCAACCAGAACTGGATCTCCCTTGGCGGTCCGTTCATGCTGCAGCCCAGTGAGTTCGGCAAACTGGCGCTGATCCTGTGGGGTGCCGACCTGCTGGCGCGCAAGGGCGCCAAGGGGCTGCTGAGCCAGTGGAAGCACCTGCTGGTGCCGCTGGTCCCCGTGGCCTTCCTGCTGCTCGGGCTGATCATGCTGGGCGGGGACATGGGCACCGCGATGATCCTCGGCGCCATCCTGTTCGGTCTGCTCTGGCTGGCCGGGGCCCCGACCCGGATGTTCGTCGGGGTGCTCGTCTTCGCGGGTGCGATCGTCGCACTGCTCATCAAGACGAGCCCGCACCGGATGGACCGGCTGGAGTGTCTCGGTGCGACAGAACCGGGCAAGAACGACCTTTGCTGGCAGGCGGTTCACGGGATCTACGCCCTCGCCTCGGGCGGTTGGTTCGGTTCCGGCCTGGGTGCAAGTGTGGAAAAGTGGGGGCAACTACCCGAAGCCCACACCGACTTCATCTTCGCCATCACCGGGGAGGAACTGGGTCTCGCGGGGACGCTGTCGGTTCTCGGCCTGTTCGCGGCTCTAGGCTATGCGGGTATCCGCGTGGCCGGACGCACGGAGGATTCCTTCGTACGGTTTGCCGCGGGAGGCGTGACCACCTGGATCACGGCCCAGGCCGTGATCAACATCGGTGCGGTGCTCGGCCTGCTGCCGATCGCCGGAGTCCCGCTCCCGCTGTTCTCCTACGGAGGGTCAGCCCTGCTGCCGACCATGTTCGCGGTCGGACTGCTCATCGCCTTCGCGCGTGAGGAGCCGGCGGCGCGCGCGGCCCTCGCGATGCGACAGCCGAAGACCGGCTGGTGGCGGACCGGGGTGAGATGGAAGTCGATGAGACGGCGCGTCAAGAAGCGTCCGTCCGGAGAGCGGTGAATTTCGGTGCATGTCGTACTCGCCGGTGGGGGGACCGCCGGCCACATCGAGCCGGCGCTCGCCCTCGCGGACGCCCTGCGCAGGCAGGACCCTTCAGTGGGCATCACCGCCCTCGGCACGGAGCGCGGACTGGAAACCCGCCTGGTGCCGGAACGCGGCTACGAGCTGGGCCTGATCCCCGCCGTACCGCTGCCCCGCAAGCCGACCCCGGAACTGATCACCGTCCCCGGACGCCTGCGCGGCACCATCAAGGCCGCGGAGGAGATCCTGCTGCGCACCAAGGCCGACTGCGTCGTCGGCTTCGGCGGCTACGTGGCCCTGCCCGGCTACCTCGCGGCCAAGCGTCTCGGGGTGCCGATCATCGTCCACGAGGCCAACGCCCGGCCCGGACTGGCCAACAAGATCGGCTCCCGGTACGCGCACGCCGTCGCGGTCTCCACCCCCGACAGCAAGCTGCGCGGAGCCCGCTACGTGGGCATCCCGCTGCGCCGCTCCATCTCCACCCTCGACCGGGCCGCGGTCCGCCCGGAGGCGCGCGCCGCCTTCGGCCTGGACCCCAATCTGCCCACGCTGCTGGTCTCCGGCGGCTCGCAGGGCGCCCGCCGCCTCAACGAGACGATCCAGCAGGTCGCGCCGACCCTCCAGCGCTCCGGGATCCAGATCCTGCACGCCGTCGGGCCGAAGAACGAACTGCCGCGTGTCGACAACATGCCCGGGATGCCGCCGTATGTGCCGGTACCGTACGTGGACCGGATGGATCTCGCGTACGCCGCCGCGGACATGATGCTGTGCCGTGCGGGAGCGATGACCGTCGCCGAACTCTCCGCCGTCGGGCTCCCCGCCGCCTATGTCCCGTTGCCGATCGGCAACGGTGAACAGCGGCTCAACGCCCAGCCGGTGGTCAAGGCCGGCGGCGGCCTGCTCGTGGACGACGCGGAGCTGACGCCCGACTGGGTGCTCGGTCAGGTCCTCCCGGTGCTGTCCGACCCGCACCGCCTGTACGAGATGTCCCGCGCCGCCGGTGAGTTCGGCCGCCGGGACGCCGACGAGCTCCTGGTCGGCATGGTGTACGAGGCGATCGCGGCCCACAGGTCCCGCTGAGGCGGGTAGCGCAGACGCAGGAGGCACAGGAGTGGCCGGAGGGACGACCGCGCGGCGCGGAACACCGTTTTCTGATCGGTCCGGCCCGGCTGTCCGCGAGGGCACCGGCGCTCCCAAGCCTCCGAAGTCCCCCAAGGACTCCAAGGCCCCCAAGGCCCCCAAGCCGCCCAAGCCGCCCAAGCCGCCGAAGTCGGCGCAGAGGCCCGGCGCCGGGGGCCCCGGCGCACGCCTGTGCCGGGGCCCCGTGCCGGCCCTGCTGGCCGCCGCGGTGGTCCTCCTCGCCGCGGGCGGCACCTGGGTGCTCTACGGGTCCTCCTGGCTGCGTGTGGAGAAGGTCGCCGCCACCGGCATGGACGTGCTCACCGCCGAGCAGGTCCTGGGCGCCGCGGACGTCCCGGTCGGCGCGCCTCTGGTGAGCGTCGACACCGACGAGATCGAGGGCCGGGTCCGCGGCCGGCTGCCCCGCATCGATTCGGTCGATGTGGTGCGGGCCTGGCCGCACGGGATCGGTCTGAAGGTGACGGAACGCAAACCCGTCCTGCTCATCGAAAAGGACGCGGCCTTCGTCGAAGTGGACGCATCGGGTGTGCGATTCGACACGGTTCCGAAAGCACCCGCGGGTGTTCCGGTCCTCGAATTGAACGCCGGTCGATCGCCGAGCGCCCGCCGCTTCGACGAGGAACGGCTGCTGCACGAGGCCGTCCTCGTCGCAGGCGCCCTCCCGGAGCCGATCGCCAAGCAAACCGTGCAGGTCAAGGTGGGTTCCTACGATTCGGTCGTGCTGGAGCTCACCGGAGGCCGGTCCGTGACGTGGGGCAGCGGTGAACAGAGCGAGGCGAAGGGACTGGCTTTGAACGCTTTGTTGAAAGCCGCTCCCAAGGCCGCGCACTTCGACGTGAGCGTCCCCACCGCCCCTGCTGTGTCCGGGAGTTGACGTCCGGTCCAACAGCGGCGCACCCTGGTTGGCCAGCGATACGGGTGATCACATAGGGTGAAAAGAAAAACGGGAGGTTCGGCGTGTTCGTTGAACACGCGCTACTTGTCGACTTAGTGTCCTGTTCGGAAGAGTCCGAGGAACAGGCACACCCCTAACCCTAAACTTCAGGGTGAGGGTTCGGTCGGCGCGTTCGGACCGTCCCTATTTCGGCATCAGTCGTCGCAACGCAGGCCCGCGAGGCGGCGACACGTAACTCGAGGCGAGAGGCCTTCGACGTGGCAGCACCGCAGAACTACCTCGCAGTCATCAAGGTCATCGGTGTCGGCGGCGGTGGTGTCAATGCCATCAACCGAATGATCGAGGTCGGTCTCAAGGGCGTCGAGTTCATCGCCATCAACACGGACGCCCAGGCGCTGTTGATGAGCGACGCCGACGTCAAGCTCGACGTCGGCCGTGAACTCACCCGTGGCCTCGGCGCCGGCGCAAACCCGGCCGTCGGTCGCAAGGCGGCAGAGGACCACCGCGAGGAGATCGAGGAGGTCCTCAAGGGGGCCGACATGGTCTTCGTCACCGCCGGTGAGGGCGGCGGCACCGGCACGGGCGGCGCACCTGTCGTCGCCAACATCGCGCGCTCGCTGGGCGCCCTGACGATCGGTGTGGTCACCCGACCGTTCACCTTCGAGGGCCGGCGCCGCGCGAACCAGGCGGAGGACGGCATCGCCGAGCTCCGCGAAGAGGTCGACACCCTCATCGTCATCCCCAACGACCGACTGCTGTCCATCTCGGACCGCCAGGTCAGCGTGCTCGACGCCTTCAAGTCGGCCGACCAGGTCCTGCTCTCGGGCGTCCAGGGCATCACCGACCTCATCACCACCCCCGGTCTGATCAACCTCGACTTCGCCGACGTCAAGTCCGTGATGTCCGAAGCCGGCTCGGCCCTGATGGGCATCGGCTCGGCCCGCGGCGACGACCGCGCGGTGGCCGCCGCCGAGATGGCGATCTCCTCGCCGCTCCTGGAGGCGTCCATCGACGGCGCCCGTGGCGTGCTGCTCTCCATCTCCGGTGGCTCGGACCTCGGTCTCTTCGAGATCAACGAGGCCGCGCAGCTGGTCAGCGAGGCCGCGCACCCCGAGGCGAACATCATCTTCGGCGCCGTCATCGACGACGCGCTCGGCGACGAGGTGCGGGTCACCGTCATCGCGGCCGGGTTCGACGGCGGACAGCCCCCGGCCCGCCGGGACAACGTCATCGGCGCCGCGTCCACCAAGCGCGAGGAGCCTGCCCCGGCTCCGGTCCGCGCCGCAGAGCCGGCCCGCCCGGCCTTCGGCGGACTCGGCTCGGTCACCCCGCGCGAGGAGCCCCCGGCCCCCGTCGAGGCGGCCCCGGTCGAGGTCCAGGCCCCCGCGCCGCAGGTCCCCACGGCCCGGCCGTACCAGGACAGCCCGGCCGAGGAACTGGATGTCCCGGACTTCTTGAAGTGACACCGGAGCAGCATCACGTGGGCGGCGCCCACTTCGCCTTCACCGACCGGTGGGGTGGGGTGAGCGCCGTTCCGTACGAGGAGCTCAATCTCGGCGGCGCGGTCGGAGACGACCCGGCCGCCGTTCTCGCGAACCGGGCACTGGCGGCGAAGTCCCTGGGCCTGGCGCCGGACCGGGTGGTCTGGATGAACCAGGTGCACGGCCGGGACGTGGCGGTGGTGGACGGACCCTGGGGCCCGGACGAGGAGATCCCCCCGGTGGACGCGGTGGTGACCGCCCGTCGGGGACTCGCCCTCGCGGTGCTCACCGCCGACTGCACGCCGGTCCTGCTGGCGGACCCCGTCGCCGGGGTCGTGGCGGCCGCCCACGCCGGGCGGCCGGGACTGGTCGCCGGGGTGGTTCCCGCCGCCGTCGAGGCGATGGTCGCCCTGGGGGCCGCCCCCGGGCGAATCGTCGCCCGTACCGGACCCGCGGTCTGCGGACACTGCTACGAGGTGCCCGCCGAAATGCGGGATGCGGTGGCCGAAGCGGTGCCCGCCGCGCGGGCCGAGACGAGCTGGGGGACACCGGCCGTCGATGTGGTCGCCGGGGTGCACGCCCAGCTCGTGGAGGCGGGGGTGGTGAACGGCGGCCGTTCCCCGGTCTGCACACTGGAGTCGCGGGACCACTTCTCGTACCGTCGCGACCGGGTGACCGGTCGGCTTGCCGGATATGTCTGGTTGACGGAGCTTTCCCGGGGGGCGACCCCCGGACTCCCGGGGGAAAAGAAGAATGACGGATCGTAAGTCGGAGCTCGCCGAGAACCTGGCGCGGGTGGAGGAACGTATCTCGTCCGCCTGCGCGGCGGCGGGGCGCGGACGGGAAGAGGTGACGCTCATCGTGGTCACCAAGACCTACCCCGCGAGCGACGTACGACTGCTGGCGGACCTGGGCGTCCGTCATGTTGCGGAAAATCGTGACCAGGACGCCGCCCCCAAGGCGGCGGCCTGCGCGGATCTGCCCCTCAGCTGGCACTTCGTCGGTCAGTTGCAGACGAACAAAGTCCGTTCCGTGGCGGGATACGCGCACATGGTGCAGTCGGTCGACCGGCCGAAACTCGCGACCGCCCTCTCGGCGGCCGCGGTGAACGCCGGCCGGGAGCTCGGGTGCCTCGTGCAGATCGCCCTCGACGCGGAGTCGGGGGAGCGCGGGGCCCGCGGCGGCGCGGCGCCGGAGCAGCTCGCCGAGTTGGCGGACCTCGTCGCCGGGGCCCCGGGACTGCGCCTCGACGGCCTGATGACGGTCGCTCCGCTGTCCGGCCACTACGCGGGACGTGAACAGGCCGCTTTCGAGCGGTTGATGGAATTGTCATCCCGCATGCGCGTGGACCATCCGGCTGCCACGATGGTGTCGGCCGGGATGAGCGCAGACCTGGAACAGGCCGTGGCGGCCGGTGCGACACATGTACGCGTCGGCACTGCGGTACTCGGCGCGAGACCCCGGCTCGGGTAACGTCGCGAAGAAAGTCGGACCACAGCAGAAAATATGGTCATTCCCGCTGATGAGCGGGCAGACCTAGTGGATCGCGGGCAGTTGGTGACATTCGTGACACGGCGGCACCTGCGACAGGGCGATCCACCACAGAGCGGAGGACTCGGAGAATGGCCGGCGCGATGCGCAAGATGGCGGTCTACCTCGGCCTCGTGGAGGACGACCGGTACGACAACCCGGGGTACGACCCCGACGACGAGTTCGAGCCCGAGCCGGAGATGGAACGGGCTCGGGAGCGGGATCGCCGACAGCAGCCCGTGCACCAATCGCCTGTATCGGATGAACCGGTACGAGCCGCACAGCCTCCGGCGCAGCGCGAACCTATCCCAATTCCGGCGGAAAGCGGACGTCCTGCGCGAATCGCTCCCGTGGCATCCATCACACCTGATCGCACCAACCTGGAGAAGAACGCCCCCGTGATCATGCCCAAGGTCGTCTCCGAGCGGGAGCCGTACCGCATCACGACGCTGCACCCCCGGACCTACAACGAGGCCCGTACCATCGGGGAACACTTCCGTGAGGGCACTCCGGTGATCATGAATCTCACGGAGATGGACGACACGGACGCGAAGCGTCTCGTGGACTTCGCCGCCGGACTCGTCTTCGGTCTGCACGGCAGCATTGAACGCGTGACACAGAAGGTGTTCCTGCTGTCGCCTGCTAACGTCGATGTCACGGCGGAGGACAAGGCCCGCATCGCGGAGGGCGGGTTCTTCAACCAAAGCTAGACCGATCCGTCAGACACGGGGCCGGGAACACAGCGGGAGCAGGGGAGAGGGAAGCGCGGGATGGGTGTCGCACTGCAAGTGATCTACTTCGCCTTGGGGTGCTTCCTCGTCGTGCTGATCTTCCGCCTGGTCATGGACTACGTGTTCCAGTTCGCGCGTTCCTGGACACCCGGCAAGGCGATGGTGGTCGTACTGGAGGCCACCTACAGCGTCACCGATCCACCACTCAAGCTTCTTCGGCGGGTCATTCCGCCGTTGCGTCTCGGGGGCGTGGCACTCGACCTGTCCTTCTTCGTTCTGATGATCATCGTTTACATCCTCATCAGTTTCGTGCGCACCGCTGCGAGCGGCTTGTGAACGATGTGCTTCCCCGCGGGCGCGGGGACAGTCCCGATACGGTCTTGCCGACTGCCGACGACTACGTAGAGGTGAAGAAGACATGCCGCTGACTCCCGAGGACGTGCGGAACAAGCAGTTCACGACCGTCCGCCTCCGAGAAGGCTATGACGAGGACGAGGTCGATGCCTTCCTCGACGAGGTCGAGTCCGAACTGACGCGCCTGCTGCGCGAGAACGAGGACCTGCGCGCGAAGCTGGCAGCCGCCACGCGTGCCGCCGCGCAGAACCAGCAGCAGCAGGGCATGCGCAAGCCGGAACCCCAGGACCAGCGCGGCCCCGGCGCCCCCGTGCCCGCGGCCATATCCGGCCCGCCGCAGCAGCAGATGGGCCCGCCGCAGCTCCCGGGCGGCCAGCCGCAGCTGCCGCCGGGCCCCGGCGGCCAGGGCCAGCAGGGCCCCGGCCCGATGGGTGGCCCCATGGGCGGCCCCATGCAGCAGCACCCCATGGGTGGACCCCAGGGCATGCAGCAGCAGCCCATGGGCGGCCCCCAGGGCATGCAGCAGCAGCAGTCGATGGGCGGCCAGAACCAGCTCGGCCAGCAGATGCAGCCCATGGGCCAGCAGATGCAGCCGATGGGGCAGCAGATGCAGCCCATGGGTCAGCCGATGCACCAGCAGCAGCCGCAGCTTCCGCAGCAGAGCCCCGGTGGCGACAGCGCCGCCCGTGTCCTGTCGCTGGCGCAGCAGACCGCCGACCAGGCGATCGCGGAGGCCCGCTCCGAGGCCAACAAGATCGTCGGCGAGGCCCGGTCGCGCGCCGAGGGCCTGGAGCGGGACGCCCGTGCCAAGGCCGATGCGCTGGAGCGGGACGCGCAGGAGAAGCACCGCGTCGCGATGGGCTCCCTGGAGTCCGCCCGCGCCACGCTGGAGCGCAAGGTCGAGGACCTGCGGGGCTTCGAGCGTGAGTACCGTACGCGTCTGAAGTCCTACCTGGAGTCGCAGCTGCGCCAGCTGGAGACCCAGGCCGACGACTCCCTGGCCCCGCCGCGGAACCCGGCCGGTCCCGCGCTGCCGCCGTCGCCGTCGCCCTCGATGGCTCCGGCCGGTGCGATGGACCACTCC
>NZ_JBSGZP010000086.1:0-16453 GCF_053611065.1 Streptomyces sp. NPDC054840 | reverse complement strand
AGTACGTCCAGTACTCGGGCGCCCCTCCGCCTTGCGATGCACGGCACCGGACAACGCGGGCCCGACCGACAAGATCCGAAAGAGACGACCCTAGGCCCGTCTCTTTCGGATTCTGTCGGGCGTCGCGGCCCCGGCAAGATCCGGAAGAGACGGGCCTAGCGGGCGGAAGGCGCCGGCCGGCAGCCGACCAGCTCGATCATCGCGGCCCTGCCGGTGGTCCTCAGGGTGACGATCTCGTCCACCCGCGACCGGGACTGCGCGAAGGTGAAGTCCGCGCGGCCCACCTCGGCGTGCTCCTTGTCCTGGGAGCTCAGGGAGCAGACACCGGTGACCGAGGCCTCCTTGCGGACCTCCAGGTGCACCTTCACCTCAGTGTCCGAAATCACCTGGAACTTGATCACCTCGGCGCTCACGCTCTGTCCCGCGACGTAGTCCCAGCCGATCCAGCCGACCACGCCCAGCAGCGCCGCACCCAGCACCGATCCGATGATCTTGAGCTTCCGGTCCGCGCGCTCGTCCGCCGACCGGCCGTACCGGCCCTCGGGCAGTCCCTCGCGCACCGCACTCATGATCGTTCCTCTCGCCGGGGACGGCTTGGTCACCCCTGGAATTTTCCGTCCCCCAGTTCGGTCACTATAGGAGCTGAGTGTCGCGCCGAATCGCAGAGGATCCTGTTTTGACCGAGCAGCTTCGACTGATGGCCGTCCACGCCCACCCCGACGACGAGTCGAGCAAGGGCGCGGCCACCATGGCCAAGTACGTGTCCGAGGGGATTCCCGTGCTGGTCGTCACCTGCACCGGTGGCGAGCGCGGCTCGGTCCTGAACCCCAAGCTCCAGGGCGACAGGTACATCGAGGAGAACATCCACGCGGTCCGCGCCAAGGAGATGGACGAGGCGCGCGACATCCTCGGCGTCCAGCAGGAGTGGCTCGGCTACGTGGACTCCGGCCTCCCCGAGGGCGACCCGCTGCCCCCGCTGCCCGAGGGCTGCTTCGCGCTCGCGGACGCCCATGAGGCCGCCGGCGAGCTGGTGAAGAAGATCCGCGCCTTCAAGCCGCAGGTCATCACCACCTACGACGAGAACGGGGGCTACCCGCACCCCGACCACATCATGACCCACACGATCTCCATGCTGGCCTTCGACAGCGCGGCCGACACCGAGAAGTACCCGGAGAGCGAGTACGGCCCGGCCTACCAGCCGCAGAAGCTCTACTACAACCAGGGCTTCAACAAGCCGCGCACCATCGCCCTCCACGAGGCGCTCCTCGCACGCGGCCTGGAGTCCCCCTACGGGGAGTGGCTGGAGCGGTGGAAGGAGTTCGAGCGCAAGGAGCGGACCCTGACCACCCATGTCCCCTGCGCCGACTTCTTCGAGATCCGTGACAAGGCGCTCATCGCGCACGCCACGCAGATCGACCCGGACGGCGGCTGGTTCCGCGTCCCGATGGACATCCAGAAGGAGGTCTGGCCCACCGAGGAGTACGAACTGGCGAAGTCGCTCGTCGACACTTCCCTCCCCGAGTCCGACCTCTTCGCGGGCATCCGGGAGAATGCGTAGCTATGAGCGCTACGCAGGCAGCACTGACCCAGCTCCTTCCGCTGGCGGGTGACACCTTCGACAAGAACAAGGTGACGCCCGGCCTCCTCGGCTTCGTCGTGTTCGCGGCCCTCGCCGTCGGCGTGTGGGCCCTGATGAAGTCCATGAACCGGCACATGGGCCGGGTGAACTTCGAGGAGGCCCCGGACCCCGCGGCCCCGGCCGCCCCCGGCGCCGACGCCACCCGGGCCCCGTAAGGCGGAGCACGGCCCGGTGCGGCCCGCCCGCCAGGCCACCCTCCCCGTGAGGCGGAGCACGGCCCGGTACGGCCCGCAGGACCCTCGCGTGCACGCCGGCGCCCCGGCCGGGAGAACCGGCGGGGGCGGCGGCTTCGGCGGGTGCGGGACCACCCGGGGCCCGACGCGGCTCGCCGGGACGTGTTCGCGTCAGGTCCGCGGGACTCCCATGACCTCCCGCGAGTGCAGGTTCGGCACCAGGCCGAGCCGCCACGCCTGCCAGCCCTCCGCCGGATTCACCCCGCGGCCCAGGATCACCCCGTACGTCTCCAGGCAGTCCTCCAGCCGGCCGTCCCGCGCCGGATGCGGCGCCTGCGCGAGGCGGCCCAGCTCCGCCCGCGCCTCCTCCGGCGCCGCGGGCACCGCGTACGGCAGCATCGTGCACCGCAGGAACCGCGCCCAGTCCTCCCCGCGCCGGTCCCCGTACGCGATGAACAGCCGCACCGCCTCCTCGCACAGCCCCAGCGCCTGCGACAGCCGGCCGTTGCCCGCGTCGATCACCGCCAGCTCCAGACACGTCCAGGCCTCGCCGTGCGCCAGCCCGATCCGCCGGAAATCCGCCCGCGCGTCCACCAGCAGCTGACGGGCGAAGCCCGAGTTCCGCAGGTTCCCCGTCCGAGCCGCCCGCTGGTCCCGGGTCACCCGTCCCGAATGGTGGCGGGCGTACGCCAGCCCGTACACGTCCCGCATCCGCGAGAACATCGTCCGCGCCCGCTCCAGCTCCCGTACCGCCTCGTCGGGCTCGCCGCCCACCTCCAGTGCCTGTCCGAGGTAGTACTGCGTCCAGGCCTCCCCGCGCGCGTCCTCCGCCTCCCGGTGGCGGGCCAGCGCCTCCCGCAGCCCGTCCGCCGCCGGCCCCGGATCCCCGTCCACCACCCGGGCCCGGCCCAGCTGCGTCAGCGCCCAGGCCTCACCGCGGTCGTCGCGGGTACGTCCGTACAGGTCGAGAGCCAGCCGCAGCTCCACCTCCGCCCGCTCCACGTCTCCGAACCGCAGGTGCACCTGGCCCAGCTGGAAATGCGCCCACGCCTCCCCGTGCACGCTCTCGCTCTCCCGGTGCAACGCCAGCGACGTCTCCAGCAGCCGCGCCGCCTCCGCCAGCCGCGCCCGGTCCCGCTCCACCGCCGCCAGCGCGTGCAGCCCCCACGCCCGGTCGCCCGCCAGCTCCGGCGGCTCCTGCAGCTCCAGCGCCTCCCGGATCCGCACCGCCGCCTCCGGAAGATTGCCCTGGTGGTGCAGCGTGATCCCGAGCGAGATCAGGGCCATCGCCGCCGCTGCCTCCTGATCGGCCTCCATGTACTGGTCCACCACCGAGGCGAGCGTGGTGCGGGCTTTGTCGAGCTCGCCCAGCTGGCGCGCCGCGATACCCGTACGCCACTGCACCGACCGCACCAGCCGCCCCTGCTGCCCCTTCAGCCCGTTCTGACCCGCCGCCACCACCTGTGTCAGCTCATCGATCTCACCGAGCCGGTACAGGTCCCCGCGCAACAGACAGAAATCGCACAGCGCACCCAGCAGATCCAGCACCGCCTGCTGGTCCACGCCCTCCGAATGCCGCAGGGCCGCCGTGATGAAGCTCGACTCGTCGTCCAGCCAGCGCAGCGCCGCATCCAGCGAGGCGAAACCGTGGACCGCGAACTGATGCGCCCGCGTCGACATCTTCCCGTCGACCATCCGGATCACCGAGTCCGCGAGCCTCGCGTAATCGCGGATCAGCCGCTCGTGCGCCGCCGCGGCCTGCGCCCGGTCCTCGTCCTGCGCCGCCCGTGCCGCCGCGTACGAGCGCACCGCGTCGTGCATCCGGAACCGCTGGCCGCGCACCCGCTCGATCAGTCCGGCCTCCCACAGCTCCTCCAGCGTGCGCAGCGCCGCCGGCTCCGGTACGTCCGCGAGCGCGGCCGCCGCCGCGCCCCCCAGCGACGCCCGGCCGGCCAGCGGCAGCCGTCGCAGCAGCTGCCGGGCGGGCTCGGCCAGCCGCGCGTCCGCCGCACGCAGCGCCGCCTCCACCGGGTGCGCGGCCGTACCGTCCGCCAGGACCCGGACCTCGCCCGCCGACGGAGCCAGCAGCCGCAGCGCGAGCGGGAGCCCGCCGCTCAGCTCCACCACCGCGGCCACGTCCTCCTCCGACGTGCCCGACGTGCCCGACGTGCCGGCTCGCGCCGTCCGGAGCAGCTCCGCCGCCTCCTCCCGTGCCAACCGCTCCACCGGCAGCTGGTACACCCACGCCGCCAGATCCGCCGGCAGCTCCAACGGCTCCCGCGCCGTCACCAGCACCAGGCTCTCGGAACGCTCCGGAACCAGCATCCGCACCTGCGCCGCGTCCACCGCGTCGTCCAGCAGCACCGTCACCGGCAGCCCCTGCAGATGCTGGTGGTACAGCTCGCCCAAGCGGCGCACCTGCTGAGCCGCCGACGCCCCCTCGCGGAAAAGCAACTGCTCGCGCGGCGCACCGAGGCGGTTCATCAGGTGCAGCAGCGCCTCCCGCGTGGCCAGCGGCGCCTCCCCGGACGCCTCACCGGCCGAACCGCCCCGCAGATCCACCACGCACGCACCCCGGAACTGGTCCCGCAGGTCGTGCGCCGCCCGCAGCGCCAGTGCCGTACGCCCCACCCCCGGCTCACCGTGCAGCACCACCACCACCGGCCGGGTCTCCGTACTCGCCCGCGCCGCCCGCACCCACTGCGCGATCCGCGTCAGCTCCGAGCGCCGTCCCGCGAACGCCTCGGCCGGAGCCGGCAGCTGCCCGAAGGAATGCTCCAGCGCACTGCGCCGCCGCGCCTCCGCACTGCGGTCCGTACCCCGCAACCGCGGAGCGGGCCGCACCGCCGCCGGCCGGGCCACGGGCCGGGCCGCCCGGGCCGCCGCGGCCACCGCACGCTGCTGCTCCAGGAACGGGCGTATCCCGCGCACCTCCAGCGCCGACAGCCACTGCAGTCTCAACTGCTCGGGCCCGCCGGGCCGGCCCCGCTCCCCGGCCCGCCGGTTCGCGGCCGGCAGGTGCAGCGCCGTCACCTTCACCACCGTCGCCACCGCCCCGGAGATGCCCACCACGGCCCCCGCGGTCAGCGCCGTACCGGCCGCCACACCCAGCGACAGGTCCGCGCCCACGGCCGCGGCCGCCGCCACCGCCGTCACCAGCAGCGCCGTGGAAGGGTTGCCGCGCCGGAAGGCCTCACCGAGCGACTGGTCCCCGGCCGCCGCCTCGTCCAGAGCCCGTACGTACGCCTCGTATTCCGGCGCCGCACTCGCGGCGAGCGCGTCCAGCGCCTCCCGGCCCCGGGTCAGCAGCGTCGCCCGGTCGATGCCCGCACCCGTCCCCCGCTGCGCCGCGTCGTCCACGGCCCGCTCCAACAGCCGCTCGGCCTCACCGCGATGGCTGTCCCGCATCGGCGTCCCCCTCAGAGATCTCCGGCAACGAGCCCCAAGTGTCCTGCGGGACTCCGCCGAGCGCGAGGAAATCTGAGCTAGTTCAGAGGGAAGTGCGCACTCTCTCCCGCAGTCGGGTCGAAAACAGTCAACTGGCATATCCTGGGGGCAACATGACGCTACGTCGCTTACGCACCGCTCTGGTTTCGTCCCTGTGCGCGACGGCGCTGCTGCCGGCGACGGCCGGATGCGAAGGCCCGCCGCCCGCACGGGGATTCGTACCCCGCCACGAGAATCCGGACGAGGCCGACCGCCGCAGCGCCGACCTGCTGAAGCGGCACGAACTCGTCGAGCTCGTCACCGCCGACCTCAACGCCGCTCTCGACGTCCCGCACCGGATCACTGTCGTCGCCCGCTCCTGCGGGGGCGAGGGCAGCGGCTACGACCCCGTGACCCGCACGATCGAGCTCTGTTACGACGACCTGACGGAGGACCGGGAACGGTTCGAGGAGGCCGACCGCCGCCCGGCGGACGAAGCCCTCTCCGAAGTCGCCCGGGAGACCCTCCACCACGAGGCGGGTCACGCCCTCATCGACGTCCTCGACCTCCCGGTCCGCGACCAGGGCCGCGCCGAGGAGGACGCCGCCGACCGCTTCGCCCAGCTGATGATCCTGCGCTCCCCGGCGGGCGGCCGCACCCTGCTGACCGCGGCCCGCGCCTACGACCTCGCGGCGGCCGCGGACCCCACCCCGGACCCCGACGGCGAACACGCCCCGGACCCGGTCCGCGCGGAAGCCCACCGCTGCGCGGCCTACGGCGCGGCACCCGCCCGCCACCCGGACCACGCGACACCGGCCCGCGCGCACTGCCCCGGCACCTGGGCCGCCACCCGCGACGCCTGGACCGCCGACCTGACCCCGCTGCTGCGGAAGTGACCCGACCACCCCTCACCAGCCGTGGCGGGCATCGCCGCAACGCCGCCGAACCGGCTGCCCGACGGCCCGGTGACGAGGCGCACCCCGGGCGGTGCGGCAGGATGGGCCCCATGCCGAACCGCCTCGCGAACGAGACCTCTCCCTACCTCCTCCAGCACGCCGACAATCCCGTCGACTGGTGGCCGTGGTCGCCCGAGGCCTTCGCGGAGGCGCGTGAGCGCGGGGTGCCCGTGCACCTCAGCGTCGGCTATTCGAGCTGCCACTGGTGCCATGTGCTGGCGGGCGAGAGCTTCGAGGACGAACCGACCGCCGCCTACATGAACGAGCACTTCGTCAACATCAAGGTGGACCGCGAGGAGCGCCCCGACGTCGACGCCGTCTACATGGAAGCCGTGCAGGCCGCCACCGGGCAGGGCGGGTGGCCCATGACCGTCTTCATGACCGCCGATGCCGAGCCCTTCTACTTCGGCACCTACTTCCCGCCCGAACCCCGGCACGGGATGCCCTCCTTCATGCAGGTGCTCGAAGGGGTGCGGACCGCCTGGGTGGGGCGGCGCGAGGAAGTCGCCGAGGTCGCGCAGCGGATCGTACGGGACCTGGCCGGACGGGAGTTGGACTACGGGAAGGCCGGGACACCCGGACCCGATGAGCTCGCCGGGGCGCTGCTCGGGCTGACGCGGGACTACGACGCCGCGCACGGCGGATTCGGCGGCGCGCCGAAGTTTCCGCCGTCCATGGTCCTGGAGTTCCTGCTGCGCCACCACGCGCGCACCGGGTCCGAGGGTGCCCTCCAGATGGCCGCGGACACCTGCGAGGCGATGGCGCGCGGCGGGATCTGCGACCAGCTGGGAGGCGGGTTCGCGCGGTACTCCGTGGACCGGGAGTGGACGGTTCCGCACTTCGAGAAGATGCTCTACGACAACGCCCTGCTGTGCCGGGTCTACGCCCACCTGTGGCGCGCCACCGGGTCCGATCTCGCACGCCGGGTCGCGCTGGAGACCGCCGATTTCATGGTCCGGGAGCTGCGCACCGACCAGGGCGGGTTCGCCTCCGCGCTCGACGCCGACAGCGAGGATCCGCTGACCGGGGAGCACGTCGAGGGAGCCTACTACGCCTGGACGCCCGCCCAGTTGCGTGAGGTGCTCGGCGAGGCCGACGGGGATTTGGCCGTCGGGTACTTCGGGGTGACCGAGGAGGGGACCTTCGAGCACGGGACGTCCGTGCTGCAGCTGCCCCAGGACGGGCCCGCGGTGGAGGCGGGCCGGCTCGCCGGGATCAAGGAGCGGCTGCTGGCCGCGCGGGGGCGGCGGCCCGCGCCCGGGCGGGACGACAAGATCGTCGCCGCGTGGAACGGGCTGGCGATCGCCGCGCTCGCCGAGTGCGGCGCGTACTTCGAGCGGCCCGACCTGGTGGAGCGGGCGACCGAGGCGGCCGATCTGCTGGTGCGGGTGCACATGGACGGTCGGGCGCGGCTCTCGCGCACCAGCAAGGACGGCCAGGCCGGCGCCAACGACGGGGTGCTGGAGGACTACGGCGATGTGGCGGAGGGCTTCCTCGCGCTGGCGTCCGTGACCGGCGAGGGGGTCTGGCTGGAGTTCGCCGGGATCCTCGTCGACCAGGTCCTGGACCGGTTCACCGCCGAGGACGGGTCGCTGTACGACACGGCGCACGACGCCGAGAAGCTCATCCGCAGGCCGCAGGATCCGACGGACACGGCCGCCCCGTCGGGATGGACGGCGGCCGCGGGCGCGCTGCTGTCGTACGCGGCGCACACCGGATCGCAGCCGCACCGTACGGCGGCGGAGCGGGCGCTCGGGGTGGTGCACGCGCTCGGGCCGCGGGTGCCGCGCTTCATCGGACACGGCCTGTCGGTGGCCGAGGCGCTCCTCGACGGGCCGCGTGAGGTGGCGGTCGTGGGCCGTCCGGAGGATCCGGCGCTGGCGCTGCTGCACCGGACCGCGTTGCTGGGGACGGCTCCCGGGGCGGTGGTGGCGGCCGGCCTTCCGGGGGCGGCGGAAGGCGATGGCGGTGAGTTCCCCCTTCTTGCCGAGCGCACCCTCGTGCGCGGCCTTCCGACGGCGTACGTGTGCCGACATTTCGTCTGCGCGCGGCCGACGACGGATCCGGCCGAACTGGCGGAGCAGTTGGGTGCGGTCCGTCCCTGAGGGTGCCGGAGCGGGGGCGGGCCGAGGAGAACGCGCGGAAACGCCCATCGACCTCGTCGACCCGCAGTACGCGACGCCCGCCGTCCAGGCCGTGGCCGGGCCGGCGTTCCAGGGGTACGCCGACGGCATCTCCGACGAGAAACCGAGCACCGTCTTCGGCGAGCTGGCCGACCGGCTCTTCGGCGCGGCCCTGGCGGCCTCCGACTGATTCAGTGCCGGTACGCGGCGAGTGAGATGCCGACGTAGTGGGCCACGAAGGCCGCGAGGGTCAGCGAGTGGAAGACCTCGTGGAAGCCGAAGAAGCGGGGGGAGGGGTTCGGGCGCTTCATGCCGTAGATGACCCCTCCCACGCTGTAGAGGAGGCCGCCGACGATCACCAGGACCAGGACGGCGATCCCGCCGGCGCGCATGAAGTCGGGCAGGAAGAAGACCGCCGCCCAGCCCATGGCGATGTAGCACGGGGTGTAGAGCCAGCGCGGGGCGCCGACCCAGAAGACCCGGAAGGCGATGCCGGCGCCGGCCGCGATCCACACCGCCCACAGCAGGGTCCGCCCGGTGGAGGGCGGCAGCAGCAGGACGGTCAGCGGGGTGTAGGTACCCGCGATGATCAGGAAGATGTTGGCGTGGTCGAGCCGCCGCAGGACGGCCTCGCCGCGCGGCCCCCAGGTGCCGCGGTGGTAGACCGCGCTGACGCCGAAGAGCAGGCAGGCCGTGAGGATGTAGACGCCGCAGGCGACCCGTGCCCGGGTGGAGTCGGTGAAGGCCATCAGCGCCAGGCCCGCGACGACCACGGCGGGGAACATCCCGAGGTGCAGCCAGCCGCGCAGCAGCGGCTTTTCCTCCAGGGCGGTCTCGGCCGCCTCCAGGGCCTCGACGACCGGTGTGGCCTCGGGGGCCGGGACGGCGGCGGCATCAGAAGTCATGCGCGCCATGCTACCTACGGGCCCGTAGGTTTCCGTGAGTGGCCTTTACGGAAGATTGACGGACGTGGCAATGCTCACGTGAGAGGCCCTCTGGACATATGCGCACATCCACCGGATGATCAGATGAGTGCGGTCGACACCGGATGAGCGGAGCGCGAAGCATCCGGGTCGCAGCCCCCACGGGGCCTACACCAAACAAACCCCTCAACAAGGAGCAATCGTGGCGCGCGACAACGCGGCTCCCACCATCCCGACGACTCACCAGGAACTCATCTCCTGGGTGGACGAGATCGCAGCCCTCACCCAGCCGGACCGCGTCGTCTGGTGCGACGGCTCCGAGGGCGAGTACGAGCGCCTGTGCGAGGAGCTCGTAGCCAAGGGAACGTTCAAGAAGCTCGACGAGACCAAGCGCCCGAACTCCTACTACGCCGCCTCCGACCCCTCCGACGTCGCGCGCGTCGAGGACCGTACCTTCATCTGCTCCGAGAAGGAGGAGGACGCGGGCCCGACCAACCACTGGAAGGCCCCGGCCGAGATGAAGGACATCTTCTCGGGAGAGAAGGGGATCTTCCGCGGCTCCATGAAGGGCCGGACGATGTACGTCGTCCCGTTCTGCATGGGCCCCCTCGGCTCCGAGCTCTCCGCGATCGGCGTCGAGATCACCGACTCCGCCTACGTCGCGGTCGCCATGCGCACCATGACCCGCATGGGCAAGGCCGTCCTCGACGAGCTCGGCACCGACGGGTTCTTCGTCAAGGCCGTCCACACCCTCGGCGCTCCGCTCGCCGAGGGCGAGGCCGACGTGCCGTGGCCCTGCAACACCACCAAGTACATCTCGCACTTCCCGGAGACCCGCGAGATCTGGTCCTTCGGATCCGGCTACGGCGGCAACGCCCTCCTCGGCAAGAAGTGCTACGCCCTGCGCATCGCGTCCGTCATGGCCCGCGACGAGGGCTGGCTCGCCGAGCACATGCTGATCCTCAAGCTCACCCCGCCGACGGGCGAGGGCGAGGCGAAGTACATCGCCGCCGCCTTCCCCTCCGCCTGCGGCAAGACGAACCTCGCCATGCTGGAGCCCACGATCCCCGGCTGGACCGTCGAGACCGTCGGGGACGACATCGCCTGGATGCGCTTCGGCGAGGACGGCCACCTCTACGCGATCAACCCCGAGGCCGGCTTCTTCGGCGTCGCCCCCGGCACCGGCGCGCACACCAACGCCAACGCCATGAAGACCATGTACGCCAACACCGTCTTCACCAACGTCGCGCTCACCCCGGACGGCTCCGACGTGTGGTGGGAGGGCATGACCGAAGAGGCGCCCGCCCACCTGATCGACTGGAAGGGCAACGCCTGGACCCCGGAGTCCGAGACCCCGGCCGCACACCCCAACGCCCGTTTCGCCGTTCCCGCCGCCCAGTGCCCGACGATCGCCCCCGAGTGGGAGGACCCCAAGGGCGTCCCGATCTCCGCGATCCTCTTCGGCGGCCGCCGCGCCTCCGCCGTCCCGCTGGTCACCGAGTCCTTCGACTGGAACCACGGCGTCTTCATCGGCTCGAACATCGCCTCCGAGAAGACCGCCGCCGCCGAGGGCAAGGTCGGCGAACTGCGCCGCGACCCCTTCGCCATGCTGCCGTTCTGCGGCTACAACATGGGCGACTACATGGGCCACTGGGTCGACGTCGCCAAGGGCAAGGACCAGTCCAAGCTCCCGAAGATCTACTACGTGAACTGGTTCCGAAAGAACGACGCGGGCAAGTTCGTGTGGCCCGGCTTCGGCGAGAACAGCCGCGTCCTCAAGTGGATCGTCGGCCGCCTCGACGGCACCGCGGCGGGCGTCGACACCCCCATCGGCATCCTGCCGACCAAGGAGTCCCTCGACCTCGACGGCCTGGACCTGCCGGCCGAGGACCTCGACTTCCTCCTCACCGTCGACAAGGAAGTCTGGCGCGACGAGGCCTCCCTGGTCCCCGAGCACCTGAACACCTACGGGGACCACACTCCCAAGGAGCTGTGGGACCAGTACCACGCACTCGTGGAGCGCCTGGGCTGAGCCAGGACGCGCCCTGAAGAAGGGCCATCGAACGTGGGAGCCCCCGACCAAGCGGCGCCCACCGCTGTGGGAGCCCCCGACCAAGCGGTTCCCACCGCAGCACATGACCGACCTCAGGAGCGTCCGCGCTCCTCCAGGTAGGCCGTGTGCGTCTGCTGACGGCGGGCCTCTGCTTCACGGAGGTCCGCCGTCACTCTTTCCGCCTCCACGTACAACAGGTCCAGCTGCCGCTCCAGATGGCGCTCCGGCGACTGTCCGCCCGGAGTGAGCCGGTTCCACCAGCGCGTCCGGTTGTACGTGTCCACGCACTCCGGCACGTCCCGCCGGATCGCCCGCGACAGCGCGTGCACCGCCTCCGGCTCGGCGGCCAGGACCTCCGCCACCCAACCCGGCTCCAGCAGCGCCCCGTACAGCTCCAGCAGCCCGGCCCACCGGCCTTCCGCCGCCGCCGGCAGCTCCACCTCGCCCAGGTACTCCCCGAGCCGCGCGAAGTCCGCGCGCAGCGCGCCGACCTCCTCGCCCGGGTCGAAGGGCGGCGGCAGCACCCGCTCCGGCGGGGCGATCAGCGCGCCCGCCCCGTACAGCCCGGCGATCACCAGCGGCCAGTACGCGCCCGCCACCCCGGCGAGGGTCAGGCCCAGCCCGAGCAGGCCGCAGGCGGACCCCGCCAGGTTCTTCCGCGATTCCAGATGCCGGAACATCCGGCGCGCCCTACTGGTAGCCACGGATCTCCTCGAAGGCTCCGGCCAGCGCACCCTTGCCGCCGGTGGCGTCGAAGAGCCGCCCGCCGGTCAGTTCGGTGATGCGGGTGAGCTCCCTGCGGTCCGAGTCGCCGAACAGCACCGCGAAGACCGGCGTCTGCTTCTGCGCCGGCGGCAGGGCCGCGTAGAAGGAGTCGAAGTGCCCGGCCCCGACACCCTCGGTGTTCTCGCCGTCCGTCATCAGCACGATCGAGGTGAACGCGTCCGTACCCTTCTGGCCCAGGTGCTGGTACGCGGCCTCCAGACTGCCGTAGACCGCCGTACCCCCGTCGGGCTCCAGCGACTTCACGTCCGCCCGGATGCCGTCCAGGGCCGGACCCGGATTGCCGGGCTCCACGACGTGGGTCCGTACCTTCTTCACCTTGGACCCGAAGGGCAGCAGCGTCACCTCCTCACGGTCCCGGAACCGCTGCCCGGTCCCCGAACTCCCCGAACCCGTCAGATCGGTGAGCGCCGACTTCAGCCGCCCGATCCGGTCCTCCTCGCTCATCGAACCCGAGGTGTCCAGCACGTACACCGTCCGCGAGGGCCGGCGCAGCTCGTTCTCGTACCCGGCCAGCAGCCCGTCCGCCACCGAACGCGAGCCGGGGAAGGGCAGCTCGCGCCGCTTCTCCGCGTCCAGCCCGGCGGCCGGCGCCACCCCCGCCGCGACCGGGCGGCGGAAGGTCCGCTCGGTGATCGCCTTCTGCGCCTCCGGGCCCCGCAGGTACTCCGTCAGCGCCCGCCCCGCATCACGGGCCCCGGCCGGGGCCGAGGTCAGCAGCGTCAGCGGATAGTGAGCGGTGACCACACCGTCGCGCGGCCGGATCACCGTCAGCGGAGCCCCGGCGCCTTTCGCGTCCCGGTTCATGGACAGCAGCACCGACTCGTAGTTCACCAGCGCGTCCACGTCCCCGCGCTTGGCATAAGCGGTGACGAGCCAGCCCGAGGAGCCCGAAGTCAGCTTCTGCCCGGCGAAGAACTCCTTCAGCCGGGGCGTGGCCGCCTTCACGTCCTCGTCGCTCAGCGCCGCCTGCGCGCCCGACAGCCCCGAGGCCACCGAAACCAGCGCCGAGAAGCCGGAGTTGGAGCGCACAGGATCCGTCATCCCGTACGTCAGCCTCCCGGCGGCCACGGCCTCGTGCACCGCCGGCCAGGTGACCTCCCCCGGCTTCCAGCCGAGCCGGGCCAGCGCCTGCGGCCGCACCCCGAGCGCGACCGGCGAGGACATCACCGGGGTCTCGCTGGAGAGCTTCCCGGCCGCCTCCGGACGCAGCCGCAGATAGTCGTTGGAGGAGAGCCAGACCGCGTCGTACGTGCCGTCCGCCGCTCCTGAGGCGACCTGCTCGGCGGCGTCCAGCGTCCCCGACCAGGTCAGCTCGACGCTGACGCCGGTGGCGGCCTTGGCGGCCTTCAGCACCGGCTCCATGTCACTGAGTTCGCTGGAGGCCAGCACCCGCAGGTGGCCCTCCTTGTACGTCGACCCCTCGACCTCGGCCGGCCCGTCGGCGGTGCAGCCCGTCGCGGCCATCAGCCCGGCGAGCGCGAAGCCGATCCAGCCTCGCCGGCGCATGCCCCGCTCGCGCGCGGCGCTCACAGCGCTCCGCCTTCCAGGGCAGCGGCACCGCGGGTACGCGCGAGGTGCGCCGAGGCGCTCCGCAGCTCCCCGGCCAGCGACTCCACGGTCGCCGCCATGTTCTGCGTCGCCTGCACCTTGAACGTGTCGATCACGTCCAGCGTCTCGTAGATCTGCGCGAACGCCGTCCGCAGCGTCTCGACGCCCACCGCCGGATCGGCCGCGATCCGCTGGATCTCGCCGCTCTGGGTGGACAGCATCTCCGCGTTGCCCCGGATCAGCGCCTCGGTGGTTCCCTTCAGGGCATTGACCTGTTCGATCACCGCGCGCTGGTGGTCGAGGGCCGAGGCCAGCATCACGGCGATCCGCAGCGCGGACACGGTGGTGGTGGCGGCCCGGTCGACGCCCTTGATCAGCTCGTCGTTGTTGCGCCGGACCACGTCCATCGCCAGGTAGCCCTGCGCGCAGACGGCCAGCTGCGTCAGCAGATCCTGGTGCTTCTGCCGGACCGGGAAGAGCACGTCCGCGCGCATCGCGTCGGCCGCACCCGGATCGGTGTGCTCCGCCTCGGCGATCCGCTGCTCGACGGCACCGTCCAGGGCCTCGGTCAGGACCGCGTACTCCTGGAGCTCGCCCATGGTCTCCCACAGGCGCGAGCGCTCGGTGTGCAGCGCCGCGTTGTCGCGGCGCAGTTCGTCCTGGCCGCTGCGCAGCGAGCCCACGATCTTGTTGAGGGTGGTCTGCGAGGAGGCGTACTTCGCCACGTGGTCGCGGAACCTGTTGCCGCCCGGCAGCTTCGCGAGCAGCTTGCGGGCCCCCTTGGCGGGCGTGTCCCGCGGGTCGAGGTCCTCGACCGTGCGCCGCAGCTCCACCAGGGAGCCGGCGACCCGGGCCTGGGCTCCGCCGCCGCCGTCCGGGCCCAGCGAGCGTACGGCCCGCTCCAGCATCCGGTTGGACTGCTGGGCGGCGCTGCGCATGTCGCCGGAGCCGAGGCCGGCCAGCTCGCCGATGCGCTGCGCGAACTCGGGGGAGCGGGCGTCGATCGCGGCGAGCGAGTCGACGTACTCCCGGGCCCGTCGGGCCATCTCCTCGCGGACGCCGTCCCGCAGCGGGACCAGCCCGGCGGCCTGCTCCTTGCGTACGGGGGCGACGGGCTCCGGAGGGGTCAGGTGGAAGGACGTGTCCTCGGGCGGTGTCAGTCTCATGGTGTGTCCCCCTGGCCCTTGGCGCGCTGGGCCAGCGCCATCAGGATCTTGACGGTGGGTGTGCCGACCTGGCGGATACCGGTCAGCCCCGTGTTGAGGTACGCGGTGTGCGGCGCCGTCGCGGCGGTGAACTCGGCCACGCCCTCCTGCGGGCGGAACCCGCGGAGCACGGCCAGTTCGCGCAGCCTCGGATCGGTGGCGAGGAGGGTGCCCAGCTCCTTCGCCTTCTCGGTCAGCGGGACGAAGGTGTGCGCCGAGTTGACGGTGGTGTCCGGGTAGAGCACGACCATGTCGCCCGGATCCTGCTTCTGCAGCAGCAGCGAGGCCACCTGGGACTCGTACACCAGGATCAGCGGTTCGCCGCTGCCGCTGACGAAGGCCCGGAAGGGATCGTCGGTGCTGGGCTCCAGCGCGCCCTGGACGGAGATGAGCTTGCGCATCAGGGGCGCGGTGCGGGCGATGCCGGCGTCGTCGGCGACCACGGTGCTGCCGTTCGCCACGTTGGACGTGGCGGCGAGGAAGAGGGCGCCGGAGTTGGAGGAGGACGGGTCGGTGGTCTTGATGAACACCGTGCCGGTCAGTTCGGCGTGTGCCGCGGAGCCGGGCAGCTGCTGCCAGGTGCGGTCCTCGCCGGAGGCCTTGAGGAAGGGACCCATGAGCAGGGTCCCGGAGTTCTTGCCGGTCATCCTGGCGAGGCCGTTGTCGGCCAGCACCTTGGCGGCGCCCTGACGGGCGATGACGACGAGGGGGGAGAAGAACGGCTTGGTCTCCTGGGCTCCCTTGAGCCCGGCGGCGGCCGCGACCTCCTTGGCGGGTTCACTGCTGCCGGGGAAGGCGAAGTCGAACTCCTGGAGAGCGAGTTGGTCCATCGCCCAGGAGCCGGAGGTCTCCGTCTTCACGGTGTAGCCCTTGGCGGCAAGGGCCTTGACGACATCGGGGTCGCGGAAGAATTCGGACTTCTCCGAGCCGATGACGCCACGCACGGTCTTCGTTGCCGTGGTTTCTGGGTGACCCTGCCCCTGGAACGCGACGACGTAGAGCACGCCGCCGATCAGGAGGAGGCCCAGGACGATTCCTAGGATGCGTCTCACGGGTGCAGAGTGCTCGCGGAAACCCACATTCCGCGCCGAGTCGAATGAACGTCAGGTGTCCAGGCGGTCCCACTTCGAAATGCTGTGTGAGCCCTCGGGTGCTGGTGGGCGGAGCGGCGGCCCGGGAGGATCGGGACATGGCTGTGAGCACGTTGAAATGGCAGGGCTGGCTGGTCGGTCTGGTCACGGTGGCCGGGCTGCTGGTGTTCGCCCCGCTGGGTCTGTACGTGTGGGCGAGCGGCGGAGATCCGCCGCAGGCACCACCGCGGGCGGCGGTGGAGGACGTACGGGTCACCGGGTGCCGAATCGATCCGGCCAGCCGCCGGGTGGTGGCCGCGGTGGAGGCGACGGGGCGGGCCGAGGGCCCCGGCGCGTACGTGGTCACGGTGGAGTTCCGCGACCGCGCCGAGGCGGACCCGCAGAGGCGGGCCGCGCAGGCGCTGGTGAAGATCCCGGGCGTGGCCCCGGGCGCCACCGAGTACGGGGAAGCGGTCGGCCCGGTGTGGCCGGTGGCGACGGTGCCCTGGTGCGGGGTCGCCGGCGCGGAGTTCGCGCGGACGGCCTAGAGC